>NZ_DASTEP010000028.1:0-3007 GCF_035709525.1 Hymenobacter sp.
GAGCGCAGCGAAGTCGAAGCATCTCTACCGCTTCGTTGCTGGCGTCAGGAGTTAGTTCACCGGCAGAGATGCTTCGACTCCGCTGCGCTCCGCTCAGCATGACGGATTAGAAGTAGCCGGTTAGTACACGAACATCTGCTGGCCAAGCTGCTCGTTGAGCTTGTCGAAGGCATTAAGGCGCTCGGCGCGGCTCTGGTTGAATTGGATGACGCCCGTTTTGTAGGAGTCCAGAAAGTCCAGGAATTCAAGCAGGGTAATGGCCTTGCGCTGGTAGCTGCGCAGCACGCCGTCGAGCAGGCGGTCGGCATCGGCGAAGTAGTCGGCCGGGAAGGCTTCGGATAGGCGCTCGGCCTCCTGGGCCTTGCGATAGGCCTCAGTTACCTCGTTTACCACGCTAGCTTCCTGCTGGTTCAGGGCCTGCTGGCTGCCCTGGTGTTGCGCCTCTGCCAGGCGAATGTTACCTTGGTTGCGGTTGAAAACCGGCAGCGGCATGCCCACCGTGAGGCCGGTGTAGTGCAGGCCCACGGCCCCGTTGTGGTCGTAGAAGGTACCTAGGGTGAGGTCGGGCACAGCGAGGCTCTTTTGCAGGCTGACGTTCTGCTTTTGCTGGCGCACGGTGGCCACGCTGGCTCGCAAATCGGGGCGGTTGGTGCGGGCGGTTTCTAGGGCCTGGTCGAGGGGCAAGGCACCTAGGCTCAAGCTAGCGGGCGCGGCGGCGGGCAGCACGGGCCGCAGGTAACGCGGCTGCCGGCTGCCCAGCAGCAGGTTCAGCTCCGACTGGTCTTCGGCAATCTCGTTGCGCAGGTCTTTCAGCTCGCTTTCCAGCTCAAACAGCTGGCTCTTGAGCCGCACTACTTCCTTGAGCGGCACGTTGCCGCGCTGGTACTGCGCCTGCGTGATGGTGAGCGTGCGCTGCAAGGCCGCAATCTGCCGGGCGTACATGGCCTGGGTTTGCTGGCGGTAGTAGAGCGTCACGAAATTTTCGCGCAGCTCGTAGCGCAACGTGCGCACTAGGTCGGTGAACTGCAACTCCGCAATCTCCACCCCCGTGCGGGCGTAGGCGACGGCCTTGCGGCGCTTGCCGCCCAACTGCACCAGCTGCTCGATGCCGCCCACCACCTGAAACCGCTCTTCGTTGTGCTCAAAAAAGCGTCCGTTGTTGGGGTTGAACAGGTTGCGCTCCAGGCTAATGGTGGGGTTGTCGAACAGCCGCGCTTGAATGACCTCGGCCTGCGCGGCCGGGATGTTGAACCGCTCGGCCAGCAAGGCAAAATTGGTACCTAGGAAGGCTGCTTCGGCCTCGGGCAGCGTGAGCGCCAGGCTATCGACCCGGGCCGGGCGTGCGGGCGCGCCGCCCAGGGTAGCGGGCTGCGCCCGCACGCCTGACGCGAGCGTCAGACTAAAGAATAATATGCTGATAATGAATGAGATTTGCATAGCCTAAGGGGCGCTCCGAAGAGCTATGCAAAGGTCCGAAAGCCTGCCAAGCAAGAAATTACAGGCTCATTAGAAGAGTATTAGAAGGAGATTAGAACGCCGCTACTCCCCGCCGCCGCTACTGCTCCAGCGTGGAGTTTTTCGTATCTACCCGCCGATACATTATCAGCTCCACCTGCTTGTCCAACTGCTCATCGAAGGGATGGCGAGCCAGGTAAAACTCTTCGTAGAAAGCCTTGATGAAGGCGGTGAGCGGCGTCGCAATCAGCGCCCCCGGCAGGCCGAAGGCCGACCCCATTATTAGCATCAAAAACAGCGAAGAAACCGGATGCAGGTTCATGGTGGAGGAGCGCACGCGCGGCATCACCAGGTCGCCCATTAGCTCATTCATGACGAGGTAAAACAGCGCCACCCACAGCGCGGTAGTCGGGTCGATGGCCAGGGCTACGAGCACGGGCGGGGCGGCCATGAGGTAAGGCCCGATTTTGGGCACCAGCTCAGAGAAGAAGGCCAGCGCGGCCCACACCCACACGCCGGGGATATCCATGATGTTCAAAAAGATAGCCGTGAGCGCGGCCTCCAGGCTGCCCACCACTACATTCGACCACATCCAGCCGATTACCATTTTCGACGCCTTGCCCAGGGCGCGGGCCGCTGGCTCGCGCCGGCTGGCCGGAAACAGCGATAAGTAAAGCTTGAGCAGGGGCCGCGGCTCGATAACCATGTACAGCACCGTGCTCAGCAGCACAATGAGCAGAAAAACCAAGCCCAGCGCCGACAACGAATACTGCCCCACCCGCTGGAGCAGCACGGGCAGCGAAGGCAGCTCCTTGGTCAGGCTTTCCTCATCAAAACGCAAATGCTTTTGCAGCTGCGGATAGTTTTCGAAAAGGGCCGAAAGCTGCTTAGACAGATTCTGGGCATACGTAGGCAGGTTGCTGGCCAGCTCCGAGAGCTGCTCCGTGATGCGGGGCACGGCCAGCCAGCCTAGCAGCCCCAGCAGCCCCAGCACCGCGCCAAACACCAGCAGCGCCGCCAGCGGGCGCGGCACCTTGCGGTCGGCCAGCCAGGTAGTGGGCGCGTTGAGAATGAGGGCGAAGATGATGGTGAACAAAAACAGCAGCAGCACGCCGCTGACCTGGTAGCACAGCCACAGCAGCACGACAAGGCCCGCCGCCAGCAAAACAGCCTTAGACAAGGCCGCGTAACGGCTTTCGGTTGGGATTTCAGACATTAGGAATAGTTTATAAATGCGCTGTCTGTCACGCTCAGCCGTCATGCTGAGCGCAGCGAAGCATCTCTATCGCTTCGTTGAAACGGCTTTGATTACTAAGGAGATAGAGATGCTTCGACTCCGCTACGTCTCTGCTTGATGCGCAGAATGCTCAGCATGACGGATGGGGACTTTACAAAATCATTCTTCTCGATTAGATAAGCTACACCCGGCGCAGCGGCATCCGCATCCGCATGGTCGTGCCCTGGTGCAGCACCGAGTCGATTTCGAGCGTGGCCCCGTGCAGCTCCAGAATCTGGTTGGCCAGGGCCAGCCCCACGCCGTAGCCCCGGATGC
>NZ_DASTEP010000029.1:0-10444 GCF_035709525.1 Hymenobacter sp.
GGAAGCCACGTCAGGAGCCTCGCTCACCGCGTCAGGAGGGGCGGCGGCTATATCAGGAATGGCTTACCGATTCGCCCAACTCCCACGGCCGCGCTATCTTGCCCACCTTACTTTTTCTCATGAAAGACTACTTAGCCACTATTGCCGCCGTGGCCGCCACTGGCCAGGCCACCGAGCACAGCTACCGCGCCGCCGTAGAGGGGCTGTTTCACCGCCTCTACCCGCAGCTCGAAATCACCAACGAGCCCCGCCGCCAAAAGTGCGGCGCCCCCGACTTTGTGGTGCAGCGCCACGGTGTACCGCTGGGCTACATCGAGGCCAAAGACCTGGGCAAAGACCTGAGCGCCGACGAGTACAAGGAGCAGTTTGGCCGCTACCGCCGCTCGCTCGACAACCTACTCATCACTGATTACCTGCACTGGCAGCTCTGGCAGCGCGGCGAACTGGTGCTCGAAGCCCGCATTGGCGACTACGCCAAGGGCCAGGCCGTGAAGGCCCGGCCCCAGGACTACCCCGCCTTTGCCGAGTTGCTGCAAGCCTTCGTGTCGGCGCAGGGGCAGCGCATCGGCTCGGCCGAAACCCTGGCCCAGCTCATGGCCGACAAGGCCCGCCTCTTGCAATACGTGCTGCTGCAAGCCCTCACCCACCCCGAGGTGCAGGTGAGCCCCAGCGGCCTGACTACGGCCACGGCCGGCTCGCTCGAAAGCCAGTACGCGGCCTTCCGGCAGATGCTCATCCACGACCTCACGCACGAGCAGTTTGCCGACATCTACGCCCAAACCATTGCCTACGGCCTCTTTGCCGCCCGCCTGCACGATGCCACCCCCGATACTTTTTCGCGGCAGGAGGCCCTGAGTTTGGTGCCCGCCTCCAACCCCTTTCTGCGCAAGCTGTTCAGCTACGTGGCCGGCACCGACCTCGACGAGCGCGTGGTGTGGATAGTGGATGCCCTGGCCGAGCTGTTTCGGCAGGCCGACGTGGCGGCCCTGCTCGCCGGCTTTGGGCAGCAGACCCAGATGACGGACCCGTTTCTGTACTTCTACGAAACCTTCCTGGGCCGCTACAACCCCGCCCTCAAAAAGAGCCGGGGCGTGTACTACACCCCGCAGCCGGTGGTGCGCTTCATCGTGCGGGCCGTGGATGAGGTGCTGCGCCGCGACTTTGGGCTGGCCGAGGGCCTGGCCGACACCGCCACTACTACGGTAGATATCCTGGTGCCCGAAATCAAGAACGGCAAGGCTACCGGCAAAGATGTGAAGGCCAAGCGCGAGGTGGCCCGCGTTCAGGTGCTGGACCCCGCCACCGGCACCGGCACGTTTCTGGCCGAGGTGGTGCGCCACATCCACGCCACCACCGGGGGCGGCGGCTTTTGGAATCAGTACGTGGACAAGCATCTTATTCCGCGACTGCACGGCTTCGAGATTATGATGGCCTCCTACGCCATGTGCCACCTCAAGCTGGGGCTGCTGCTCGAGCAGCTCGGCTACAAGCCCAACCCCACGCCACCCCGCCTCAGCGTGTACCTCACCAACGCCCTCGAAGAAGCCCACCCCGACAGCCATACCCTGTTCGCGTCCTGGCTCAGCGACGAGGCCCGCGAAGCCAACACCATCAAGCGCGACGCCCCCG
This sequence comes from Hymenobacter sp., assembly GCF_035709525.1. Lineage (GTDB taxonomy): Bacteria > Bacteroidota > Bacteroidia > Cytophagales > Hymenobacteraceae > Hymenobacter. Next base: position 1,630 of record NZ_DASTEP010000029.1, read on the forward strand.
TGATGGTGATACTGGGCAACCCGCCGTACAGCAGCAGCAGCACTAATAAAGGTGAGTGGATTTTGAATCTAATTCAGGATTATAAGCGCGGGCTGAATGAGCGCAAGATTAATCTGGATGATGACTACATTAAATTCATTCGCTACGCGGAACACTTTATTGAAAAAAATGGGCAGGGTATTATAGCCTTCATAGCTAATAATTCTTTCCTAGATGGAATTACACATCGCCATATGCGCAAGCATCTATTAGATACATTCGATTCGATTTACATAATCGACTTACACGGCAACGCTAAGAAAAAGGAAAAATCACCAGATGGCAGCAAAGATGAAAATGTATTTGACATACAGCAAGGTGTTGCCATTTTTATATTTGTTAAGAAACCCAATTCTGACAACAAGCTAACCGAACTTTACCAATATGATTTATATGGCTCAAGAGAGCACAAGTATCATTTACTTGAATCAAATAGCCTAGAAACTATAAAGTGGTGTAAACTAGCTCCACAAGTTGGCAGCTACTTCTTTTTTCCAGTAGATATTAAAGACCAAGTAGAATACGACTCTGGAATCAGTCTCGGAGAACTATTTCCCACTTATAATTCAGGCGTAAAAACTGACCGCGACCCTTTATTTATTGACTTAGATAAGGGGCCTTTGGAGCAAAGGATGCGTACTATGTTAGATGAAGATTATTCTGAGGACTTCAAAAATGAGTTTCGGGTTTACAATTCTGGCAGCTTCAATTTAACAGAAAGGCTGAAGAACAAAAGTTTTTCAGCCGAGTACATGACAAATATCCAATACAGGATTTTTGATAGCAGACCAATTTATTACGACAAGGAAATAATTAGCAGACCTGGGCAAAAAGCTTCCAAGCATATTTTCAATAGAGATAATATTGGCTTAATTTTCAAACGTCAGGCGAAAGATGATGGCACTAGCTATTCTTACGCCTTTGTTTCTGAGCATCTAATAATTGATGGGCTGTTCGCTATCGACCCTAAAGGCAGAGAAGTAATAGCTCCCCTCTACCTCTATCCCGACACCGGCGACCTCTACGCCACTGAAAAGCGCCGCCCCAACCTCAAGCCCGAGGCGGTGGCGCGGCTAGCCCAGGCCACGGGCCTCACGTTCGTGCCCGAGGCCACGGAGGCCCCCGGCACCTTCGCCCCCGTCGATGTGCTCGACTACGTGTATGGCGTGCTGCACCAGCCCGCCTACCGCCGCCGCTACCACGAGCTGCTGCGCATCGACTTCCCGCGGGTGCCGCTGCCCGCCTCGGCTGCGGCCTTCGGGGCCGTGGTGGCCTACGGCCGGCAGCTGCGCGAGCTGCACCTGCTGCGCCCCGCCGCCCTGCCCGTGCCCCTGCCCACCCGCACCGGCGGCGAAGGCCCCGGCACCGTAGAGAAGCCCCGCTACGACGCCGCCACCCAGCGCGTGTATTTTAACGCCAGCCAATACGTGGAGCCGGTGGCCCCCGCCGTGTGGGCCTTCCCCATCGGCGGCTACCAGCCCGCCCAAAAGTGGCTCAAAGACCGCCAGGGCCGCAGCCTCAGCTACGAGGAAAGCCGCCACTACCAGCGGCTACTAGCCGCGCTGGAAGGCACCGAGCGGCTCATGCGCGAGTGGGATGAGGGGCACGCGGAGTAAGGCATTCTAGCTTACTGATGCGCTAGTACAACTCAATAAGCACAAGTAGAATAATTATTTCTCATACAAACTTTCAAATAAAAGAACCATGCTTAACAAGACCAAAAGAGACGAGCTTTTTCAAATTATGCTCGACAGGAATATCTCTCTTAGTCTATTAGATGAGCCTATCGAACTGCCAGACCTATTCGAGTTGCGCTTTGAAACGTCTCCTTATTTTTTCAGGCTGACTCCACACGGGAATCCGCTTGACATTAATTACACCGTTGTATCTACACCAAAAACGGAGGTTCCCAATTTAATTGGATTTAATTGGCAAGGAGTCAAAGCTAACTTTCGCAAATGGGCTGACGACATGCACTCAGAATTATCAGGTTCAGACCTCTGGGCCGAAGCCGCCAAAACAGCCCAACTCTTTGCCCCCACCGATGACAAATTCACCCGCACCGAGCTGGCCGAAGTGCAGGGCCAGTTGCGGCTGTTGCAGCAAAGCTTTGCCACCGCCGCCCTGCCCGAGGCCGCCCGGCAAAAGCTGATAGAGCTGACCCAAACCGCCACCGTGAAGGCCGAAGGGCTCACTAAGAAGGACTGGCAAAACTGGATTATCGGCGGCTTCATCAGCGCCATTGCCTCCTGCGCGCTCAACCCGACCCAGGCCGCCGAAGTACTCAAGCTCGTGAAGGCGGCGTTTGGCGGGTTGTTTCTGCACTAGCGTCCGGCGCGGCGGCTTGTAGAATTACCTACTACTCACAAAAAAGCGGCCTGCTCTACTCGAGCAGGCCGCTTTTGCTTGGCTATTTAGGTAGCCTACTGCCCGCGCACAAACTTCACCTGCCCCAACTCCTCGCCGCCCGGCCCGCGCAGGCGCAGCACGTACACGCTGGGGGCCAGGGTGCGCGTGTCGAGCTGCGACTGGTACACGGCTTGGCTGGCCACGCGGCGGCCCAGGGCGTCGAAGATGTCGGCGGTGGTGCCGAGGGGCACGGCTCCGGCCAGGGTGAGGAAGTCGCGGGCGGGGTTGGGATACACTTGCAGCGTGGGGGCGTCGCCGGTCAGGGCCGGGTCCTGCTGCACGGTGCCGGGCAGGTCGGGTAGCCAGCTTTCGGCATCGACGGTGATGCTGGCCACGGGGCCATTGACGAGGGCGCTGAAGCCTTGGCTGGCCTGGGTCTGGTTGAGGCGCAGCACGCGGGTGCTGCCGTCTTGCAGGGTGAGGGTGTAGTCTACCTCGGTCTGGAAAAAGGGCGTGCGGGTGGGCAGCGAGGCTGTTTCATCTACGCGCAGGTAGAGGGTACTGCCCACCTGGTGCCAGCGTACGTTGAATTTAGGGTAGCCTTCGCCCCGGTACCATTGCTGAAAGAAGTAGTCGAGCGGCTGGCCTAGCTCGGCTTCAAACAGGCGCTGCAAGTCGGCGGTGCGGGCGGTGCGGCCGCTGTACTGGCTTTGGTAGGTGCGCAGCACGCGGTAGAAGCGGGCATCGTCGTGGCAGAGGTAGCGCAGCAGGTGCACCACGGCCGCGCCCTTCTTGTAGCTCAGGTTCGAGCTGAAGATGCGGCCCACGCTGGTGGTGTCGGGCACGCGCACGGTGCCGCTGCCGTTGCCGCCGTTGCCCTGGGCGGCGCGCTGGGCCTGGTCCATCCAGGCGCGGGCGGCAGTGGGGGTTGAGAAGGCTTGCAGCGACAGGTACTCGCCGTAGGAGGCGAAGCCCTCGTTGAGCCAGATATCCTCCCAGCTGGCGCAGGTCACGTTGTCGCCAAACCACTGGTGAAACAGCTCGTGGGCCGTGAGCGTGAAGTTGAAGCCGTCCTGGGTGGTCATGGTCTGGTGCTCCATGCCGCCGCCGATGGGGGCCATCGAGTGGCCGTACTTCTCATCGGCAAAGTAGTAGAGCCCAAACAGGTTGGAGAAGTTTTCGATAAAGCCCGGCGTGAGGTCAATCTGAGTTTTATAAAAATCGAGCGCCGCCTGGTTGTACACGTAGTTGACGATGGGAATGCGCGGCCCGCCCGCCGGGTTGGCGTAGTTGACGTACTCCAGGTACGGGGCCACGGCCACCGAAATGAGGTAGTAGGCGATGGCGTGGCGCGTGCTCCACTCGTAGCGCACCTTGTTGCCCGGCAAGAGCACCGTGCGCCGTAGCACGCCGTTCGAGCCCACCTTGTTAGGCAAAGTAGTCGTGACCGACACGGCCGAGGAGTCGGCCTTGTCCGTGAGCACCTGTTTGCAGGGAAACCACTCGTGGGCCGAAAACGGCTCCGACAAGCTCCAGGTCACGTTGTAGGGGTACTGCACACCGCCCTGCGAGTAGGAGCTGCGCGTGTTGAGGGCGTTGCCGATGGCGGCGCTGTTGCCATTAGGCGCGGTGCCGTGGTAGTAGATGCGCGCCTGCACCACCGCGCCGGCCGGGGCCACGGCGGGCAGCGCGGCGGTGGCGTCGTGGCCCTGCCGCCGCACGCCCGGCGAGCGCCGCCCGCCCACCACCACCGAGTCGATGAGCAGCGTGGCCGCGCCCGCCCCCGCCCCGGCCGGGGCCTGGTACAGCTCGAAGGCCAGCGAGTCGAGCGGCTGCGCGCCGACTTTCACCCGCATGATGGCGGAGCCGGCCACGTTGCGCGAGTTGTTTTCGAGGGCGATGTCAAGCTTATACCACTGCACGTCGTAGCGGTCCATCTGCTGGCGGTGGCGCACGCTGCTGGTGGCCACGGCCAGCGTGCCCGCGCCCTGCCGCTGGTGGGCCAGGGCGCAGGCGCGGGCGGCGGCCATGGGGTCGCCGGGGTCGAGGCGGGCGGGCGCGGCGGGTGCGGTAGGCTGGGCCTGGGTGGTGCCGCACCCGCCCACGAGCAGCACCAAGAGCAGGAGTCGTAGACAAAAATGCATAGCTGGTCGAATAAGCAGAAAAAATTGGCTTCTGGCGCGGCCCGAAGCTGGCGAGCCGCGCCGAAAGCCAGTAAATTTACTCCGGGGCAGTGGCAGCCAAGGCGCACAGCCTGACGGGGAATAAAATTCTGGTTTCCCGCGTTGGGCTGGCGAACGAGCCTGCCACCCTTACTAGGTCATGCAGAGCGCAGCAAAGCATCTCGCTCGCCTCGTTGCCAACGCAAAAAGTTACTGCGCCACGCGAGATGCTTCGCTGCGCTCTGCATGACCGTTCTTTCGCTTCTACCTTCTTTTTCAGCTCCCCGCCCGTCCCCGGCTTATCTCTTTTATCTATGATGCTTTCCTACCCTTCTTCCCACGCTACCTCTCTGGCCCGCTGGCGCGGGTGGCTCGGGCTCCTAGTACTCTTGCTGCTGGCCGCCGCGCCGGCCCGCGCCACGCACATCGTGGGCGGCGAGCTCGACTTGCAATACGTGCAGGGCGACCTCTACCAGCTGTCGCTGAATTTGTATTTCGACGCCATCAACGGTAGCCCCGGCGCGCTCGATGCCAACCTCACGGCCGGCATCTACGAGAAAGCTACCAACCGGCAGGTAACCACGCTGGTTTTGGCGCTGACCAGCAACCAGCCCCTGAATTATACCAACCCCGCCTGCGCGGTGGGCTCGCTCAGCACCCGGCGGCTGCTGTACCGCAACAGCCTCGTGCTGCCGGCCGGCACCTACAACAGCCCGCAGGGCTACTACGTGGCCGTGGAGCGCTGCTGCCGCAACGTCATCATTTCCAACATCGTCCAGCCGGCCGATGCGGCCCAGACCTTCTACCTGGAGTTTCCGGCCGTGGTGCGCAACGGGCAGCCGTTTCGTGATTCGACGCCCAGCATCTTCCCGCCCCTGGCCGACTATGCCTGCGCGGGCGAGCTGTTTTACTACGACTTTGCGGGCCAGGACCCCGACGGCGACTCGCTGGTTTACGACATGGTGACGCCCCTCAACGGCCACTCTACCCCCGCGCAGCCCAACCCCGGTCCGCTGGCCGGCCCCTACTCCAGCATCAACTGGCTGCCCGGCTACAGCGCCGCCAATCAGATACTGGGCACGCCGGCCCTCAGCATCGGGGCGCGCACGGGCCGCCTCACGGTGCGGCCCACGCGGCTGGGCTTATTTGTGTTTGGGGTGCGCTGCCAGGAGTTTCGGCGGGGCGTGAAGATTGGCGAAACCCGCCGCGACTTTCAGTTGCAAGTGCTCAGCTGCCCGCGCAACGCCGCCCCCAGCGTGCTGATGGTGCCCGGCACCAGCGGCGGCGTGGCCTACGTGCCCGGCCGCGACACGCTGCGCCTCACGCCCACCGGTCCGCGCTGCGTGCGCCTGCGCTTCACCGACCCCGACAATGCGTCGCAGCTCACGCTCAGCCTGAACCCGGCTACCTACTCGGGCCCGCTACCGACCCTCACGGGCACTACCACCGGCATGGTGCACAGCCCCGGCCGGCCCGATACGCTGGTGGCTACCTTGTGCTTTCCCGACTGCCTCGACACCCAGGGCAAGGTGAGTTATTTAAATGTAATCGTGGCCGATAACGGCTGCTCGCTGCCCAAGCGCGATACCGTGCGGGTGGCGGTCATCTCCATCCCAACGCCCAACGGCCTACCCACCCTCACCCACACGGCGGGCACTACCCTGCCGCTGCACGTGCGCGTGGGCCAGACGCTCACCTTCGGCCTGCTGGCCACCGACCCCGACAGCGACCCCATCACCTACACCCTCACCGGCAACAACGGCTTCGTACCGGGTAGTGTCGGGGCCGTGCTCACGCCGCAGGCCCAGAGCGGCACCCAGCGGCCGGCCCGCTTCGCGTGGCCCATCACCTGCGCGGCCGTCACCGACCCGCCCGGCCAGGTGCGCGAGCTTGTGTTTACGGCCACGGCCGTGACGCCCTGCGGGGTGCGGCAGGTAGCGCCCGTGGTTACGATTCCGGTGATTGTGGACTACAGCAACGTGCCGCCCGTGCTCACCACCACCTTCCCGCCCGACTCGGCGGGCGGGCCGCCGCTCATCCGCATGGACCTCGGCCGCCCCTACAACGCTACCCTCACCGGCCTCGACGCCGACCGCGACGCGCTGGTGCTGAGCGCCACCGGCCAGGGCTTCAACCTCGCCGACGTGGGCATGCGCTTCACCGCCACCGGCGGCGCGGGCCAGGCCCAGGCCACCTTCTCGTGGCTGCCCGCCTGCGACGGCGTGAGCGTGGTAAATGGCGTGGCCCGCGAGCTTACGGTGGTGTTTCAGCTTCAGGAAAGCACCTGCCGCGCCCAGCCGCAGTCGCGCACGGTGCGCTTCGCGGTGGCTCCGCCCAAGGCCCCGGAGTTTACGCCGCCCAACGTCATCACGCCCAACGGCGACGACAAAAATCAGTTTTTCCGGATGCCCACCCTGCCGCCCGACTTCTGCGACATGCGCTTTGCCGACGTCAAAATCTTCTCGCGCTGGGGCCGCCAGGTGTACGAGTCGAGCGCCCGCGAATTTCAGTGGGCCGGCGAGGGCACGGGCGGCGTGTACTACTACGTGGTCACGTTCATGAACGGGCAGCGGTACAAAGGGTGGGTCGAGGTAATCACTGATTAGCACGGATTTTTTCGGATTGCACGGATTTTGTGGACGACGCTGATTAGTCATCACCTCATTACTCCGAAAGAGATGAGGCGATGAGTAACGAAAAAGGCTACCTTCTCAGGTAGCCTTTTTGCCGTGGGTAGAAGATGGTCCGCGTCGTCCACAAAATCCGTGCAATCCGAAAAAATCCGTGCCAATCAGTGATTAATACAAGAATAAGAACACCGCGAACAGCACCACCCATACCGCATCCACAAAGTGCCAGTAGGTAGTGATGGCCTGCAACTGCCGCCGCCGGTAGGGATTGCGGATGAACACGAGCGTGCGGACGCCGTCGCGGGCCGCGTGCAGGGTGCGCAGCAGCAGCGCCAGCAGGTAGCCCATGCCACCCACGATGTGCGCAATGTGCACACCCGAGATAAAGTACACAAACGAGCCGCTGGGCTTATCATCAAACAGCACGTGTTGCAGCGTGAGCTCGCGCCAGCCCGCCAGCTGCAAGCCGCAGAAGATGCTGGCCAGCAGCAGCGTAGCCCCCAGGCAGCGCGCCAGGGTGGGCAGGTCGTCGGCGCGGTAGAGGCGCGTGGCCTGCCCCAGCACCAGCGACGACACCAGCAGCACGATGGTACTGAGCGAGAAAAAGCGCGGAAAAACGTGGCCGCCCGGCGCCTCGCCGCTGCGCGCCCGCGTGTACACATACAGCGCCACCAGCCCGGCAAACAGCACCCCGATGCCGAGCAGGCCGAAGTACAGCATCAGCAGGCGGGGCGGCATGCGCTCCATGCGGTGAAAGGCGGAAGTGCCGGCCGGCGAGCGGCCGGTGCCCAGCTGGCGGCGGTCGTGGTCAGGAGTTTTCAAAGGAGGAATAAGGCAAAGTAAAACGAGCAAGCGGGTCAGTTTCACGTGCCTTCTAGACCGCTGCCCCGCCTGCTACTAAAGCTTTTGGGGGCGCTTTAAGTTGCCGGCCCGGGCAAGTTTCAGGGCATTTTATCGACTCACTCGCCGGCCTTGTGCTTACTTAAAAAACGACCCAATCTTGCCCAGCACCGCGCTGAGCGTGATTTTGGGGCTTGTGCGGTCAGGCAGGCCGAAGGTGACGTAGGTTTTGCCCCCCACCCGCAGGTCGAGCACCAGCCCCAGCGTGCGGGCCAGGTCGTGGAGTTGCTGCAAAGGGTCGATTTTGGGCTTGGGCGGCTTGGGGGCACCGGGCGGGCGCGGCGGGCCGCTCGTGAGCATATCGAGCACCTCCTGGCTGGGCACGTTGAGGATGAGGTAAGAGCCCGAGGCGGCCAGCTGCAAGTCGTGCCCGCCCGGCCAGGTGAGCACCAGCCGGGCATCCACTTCGAGGCCCCTAGCCACGCGGGTGGCCGGGGTCGGGGTTGGTAGATGCAGCGCTGATGCTCAGGCCGCTGGGCGCGGGCGCGTCGCCCTTGGTGCGGATGCGCAGCGTGCCATTGAGGCGCCAGGTAGCGGGCGGGCCGGCGGGGTTTTGCTGGTTGGGCACTTGCAGCTCCATCTGGTCGAAGCCGCAGTTGAGCTCGATGCCGCCCGAGAGGCGCGTAAGCAGCGAGGCGGCCGTTTCGGCCCAGGAAGGTTGGTCTGGCATGGGGTGGATTGGTGAGGGAGTGGGAAGATGCTAGACATGAGACGTTAGACATGAGACATGAGAAC
>NZ_DASTEP010000030.1:0-5102 GCF_035709525.1 Hymenobacter sp.
TCCCCTCTCCCGGAGGGGAGGGGCCGGGGGTGGGGTGACACGAGCGGCGAGTAACAAAAAAGGCCCGCCGAAGCGAGCCTTTGTATTAATAACCACATAATTCTAAGCCGCCCGCATCAGCCGCAGCGGCGACTTCTCGAACTTACCCCGCGCGTAGCTCTCGGTAATCATTAACTCATGCGTGCCGACCTCCGAGGGCATCTCAAACATGGCATCCGTCATGATGCTTTCGCAGATGGAGCGCAGGCCACGGGCACCTAGGCGGTACTCGTCGGCTTTCTCTACGATGTACTCCAGTGCCTCTTCGGTGAAGCCGAGGGCGATGTTTTCCATGCCAAACAACCGCTGGTACTGGCGCACGAGCGAGTTTTTGGGCTCGGTGAGTATCATACGCAGCGTGCTCTTGTCGAGCGGGTTGAGGTGCGTGAGCACGGGTAGGCGGCCAATGAGCTCGGGGATGAGGCCAAAGCTCTTAATATCCTGAGCCGACACGTAGCGCAGAAAGTTCTGTGTGTCCACGTTCTCCTCCAGGTTGGTTTTGGAAAAGCCCATGGGCTTGGTATTCAGGCGGCTCTTAATGATGCGGTCGATGCCCGAGAAGGCGCCGCCGCAGATAAAGAGGATGTTTTCGGTGTTCACCGCCACCATTTTCTGGTCGGGGTGCTTGCGGCCGCCCTGCGGGGGCACGTTCACGTGGGTGCCTTCGAGTAGCTTCAGCAGGGCTTGCTGCACGCCCTCGCCGCTCACGTCGCGCGTGATGCTGGGGTTGTCGCTCTTGCGGGCGATTTTGTCAATCTCGTCGATGTAAACGATGCCGCGCTCGGCCGCCTCCACGTTGTAGTCGGCGGCTTGCAGCAAGCGCGTCAGGATGCTTTCCACGTCTTCGCCCACGTAGCCGGCCTCGGTTAGCACGGTAGCATCGGCGATGCAGAAGGGCACTTGCAGAATCTTGGCCAGCATGCGCGCCAAGAAGGTTTTGCCAGTACCGGTCTCGCCCACCATGATGATGTTCGACTTCTCAATCACTACCTCGTCCTGGCCCGCGGCGGGCTTCTGCATCAAGCGCTTATAGTGGTTGTACACGGCCACGCTCATCACGCGCTTGGCTTCGTCTTGGCCTACCACGTACTGGTCGAGGTGCTGCTTGATTTCGCGGGGCTTGATGAGGTTGAATTTGGGCTGGCGGGCCTCGGCTTGCAGCTTGGTTTCTTCGGCCAGAATGTGCTGGGCCTGCGCCACGCACTTCTCGCAGATGTGGGCATTGATGCCCGAAATCATCACCGCGACGTCGCGCTTGGGCTTATTGCAAAAAGAGCAGGCTATTTCTGGCATCGGGCAACTTATATAAACTTGGGTAGCAAAAGCAGATTTCGGCGAAACGGGTTCAAAGATACGCCACGCAGCAGGGCAATGATGACGCAAAACGCGCCCGCGTTGCAAGCCACACCGATAATCTAACCGTTCAGGATTAAGCTAAAGCACCACCGGTAAGCGAATGTTTCCGGGTATTAGCTGCATCTACGAGCTGTTGTGCGGACTTTACAGTCCGCGTTTAGCTGCGCAGCGCCTCGGGCTACAACGTTTGCGCAACGCTTTTCTCCGACTAGCGCCAAGGTAAACTCAGCCTTAACGGTAAGTTAATCTTTGAAAAATATAACGCCAACAGCCTAGCCCGACCTTTGTACCGCACAAAGCCACATACCTGCTGGCAATTAATGCCCGACGTTTCTTCTCTGATTCTCCCCTCGCGCTGACCTAGGCACTGGCCGGTCGGCGGCCCACGCTACTACGGGTATTTGGCTACCTGCCCTCTTTGGGGCAACGGGTACGCTTGTGCCTAAAAATCAGCGGTTGGGCTTGGGGTTTTGCTGCTTATCTCACTCTTTTATAGTTCGCCTTGACTGCATCCCTACTTCTGCGTCGTCGATTACTTAACGCGCCTACTGGCCCCGTGGCCCTGGCGGCCCTAGGGCTGAGCGCGGCCGCTTTGATGCCCACGGCGGCGCTCGCCGCGCTGCCCATTGCTGCCTCCATCCCAGGGGCGGTGGCTACGGCCGGCCAGCCCGTGGCGGGCACCGTCCGCGATGCCGCCGGCCAGCCCATTCCGGGCGTGACAGTGGTGCTGAAAGGCACCAGCATCGGCACGGCTACCGATGCCGACGGTAAGTTTCAGCTCGATGCCCCCGCCGATAAGCCGGTGGTGCTGATGGTCTCTTTTGTGGGCTATGCCAGCCAGGAAGTCCCTTATACCGGCCAAGGCGACCTAGCCATCACGCTGAAAGTGGCTCCGCAGGGCCTGAGCGATGTGGTCGTTATCGGCTACGGCACGGCCAAGCGCGACAACCTGACCACGGCCATCGCCTCGCTGCCCAACGCCGAAAAGCAGGCCAGCCGCCCCATCACCAACGTGCAGGACATGCTGCAAGGCAACCTGGCCGGCGTGACGGTGCAGCAAAACTCCGGCGACCCCACGGCCACCGCCAGCGTGGTTATTCGGGGCGCGGGCTCGGTCAATGCCGAAGCGCCGCTCTACGTGGTCGATGGCATGCCCTACTACGGTGGCCCGCTCAACCCTAATGACATCGCCAGCATCACGGTGCTGAAAGACGCCGCAGCGGCCGCCATCTACGGCGCGCAGGCCGCCTCGGGCGTGATTGTGGTGACCACCAAGGCCGGCCGCGAAGGCGCGCCGCGCGTCACCATCGACACTTACCAGGGCTGGCAGTCGGCCTACAAGCTGCCGCAGGCCCTAGATGCTGCCCAGCAGGCCGCCGCCTACAACCAGGCCGCCGACAACGACGGCCGCACCCGCCCCGATGCCCACAACGCCACCAAAAACCCCTGGGGCCAAGTCACGCGCACCAACTGGGTAGACGAGATTTTCCGTACCGGTAGCATTTATAACCTCAATGCCAGCGTCAGTGGCGGCAGCGGCACCGGCCACTACCTGGCCTCGTTTGGCTACCACGACCGCGAGGGCATCCTCATCGGCACCAAACTCAAGCGCTACACGCTACGCCTCAAGTCAGACTACGACCTAGGCAGCAAGGTGACGGTGGGCCAGAATGTCTACATCAACCAGACTACTGGCCGGGGCGCGAATACCTCCAACTCGTATTCGGGGGCCATCATCAACGCCATTTACATGCCCTCGGCCGCGCCAGTCTACAACTCGGATGGCACGTATGGCGGCGTCACGCCAATGTCGCCCGACCCGGCCTTTCAGTTTGCCGGCGCTTATGGTGATGTGTATAACCCGGTGGCGCTGCTGCGGCGCCCCACCATCACGAGCCCCAGCCTCAACCTCAACGGCATTGGCTACGTGGAGTACCGGCCGGTGGCGGGCCTGCGCGTGCGCAGCAGCTTTAGCCTCGATTTGCTGCGCAACGACTACAAGCGCTTCGACCCGCGCATCCCGGAGCCCGGCCGCTCCAACACCATGAACTACCTGAGCCAGAGCCAGGAAAGCCGCAACAAGTGGATTTGGGACAATCAGGTAGGCTATGTTAAGAACTTCGGCAAGCACGTGCTCGACCTCACGGCCGTGTACTCGGCCCAGCACACCAACTACGAGTCGTGGGGCGTGCAGGTGCAGAACTTCGACCGCGAAGACGACTGGTACCAGTACCTAGGCAACGCCAAGGAGTTCGTGATTCGCCCCACCAGCGGCGTGTACCAGGATGCCCTGACCTCGGCCATCGGCCGCCTCACCTATAGCTACGACGACCGCTACTTCTTGAGCGGTAGCCTGCGCCGCGACCGCACCTCGCGCCTCTCTACCTACAACGCCGACTTCTTCCCGGCCATTTCGGGCGCTTGGAAACTCTCGTCGGAGTCGTTCATCGGTAATAGCGTGTTTCAGACCCTGAAGCTGCGCGCTTCGTGGGGGCAGATTGGTAACATTCAGTCGGTTGACTACTACGCCTACAACGTGCCGCTGGTGGTGGGCCAGGCCTACCTAGGCAGCAACCCGACGTATAGCAACGGCTATTACCTCAACAAGCAGTCGAACCCCGGCTTGAAATGGGAGCGCTCGGAAACCTTCGACGCAGGCCTCGACCTAGGGGTGCTCAACGACCGCCTCACCTTCACGGCCGATTACTTCCAGAAATACACCCGCGGCCTCATCTTGCCGGTGGCGCCCAACCCCAGCAGCGGGGTAGGGGAGGGCCCGACCTCCAACGTGGGCACCGTGCTCAACCGTGGCCTGGAGCTGAGCCTGGGCTATAACGGCCAGGCTGGCGAGTTTAAATACCAAGTCAACGGCAACATGACGCTGCTGCGCAATGAGGTGAAAAACCTCGACGGCTACGGCAGCACCTTCATCGCCCACGGCGACAATGTGCGCACCCAGCTTTACCCCTTCCGCTCGACGGTGGGCCAGCCGCTCTACGCCTACTACCTCATCCAGACCGACGGTATTTTCAAATCGGCCCAGGAAGTAGCCGATTATAAAATGGCCGATGGCAAGCTGATTCAGCCCAACGCCAAGCCCGGCGACCTGAAATTCCGGGACGCCAACGGCGACGGCAAAATCGACGACCTCGACCGCGTGTACATGGGCAACGCCATGCCCAAGCGCACCTATGGTCTCACGCTCAGCGGCCAGTGGAAAGGCTTTGACATCAGCATGCTCTGGCAGGGCGTAAGCGGTGTGAAGCTCTTCAACGCCTACAAGTTTTCGACTTACAACGCCGGCCTGCAAGGCTACAACCTCGACAACCGCGTGCTCGGCGCCTGGACCACTGATAACCCCGACGCTACCATCCCGCGCCTCTCGCTCAACGACTCGAACAAGAACTTCAGCCAGCCCTCCGACTGGTTCTTGGAAGACGGCTCGTACCTGCGTCTCAAAAACCTAATGGTGGGCTACACGCTGCCCGCCGGCCTCACCGGCCGCGTGCGCAACGGGGCTAGCCTGCGCCTGTACATGACGGTTGAAAACCTCTTCACCATCACCAACTACACCGGTATGGACCCCGAGGTGGGCAACCGCGGCCTCGACCAGGGCGCGTACCCCGTGCCCCGCACCTTCACGGTGGGCCTGAATATGGGGATTTAGGCGCGTTACCCCACCCCCGGCCCCTCCCCTCCGGGAGAGG
>NZ_DASTEP010000031.1:0-28623 GCF_035709525.1 Hymenobacter sp.
CTCGCGGCGCGAGCGCTCGGACTACAAAGTCCAAGCTACTTTAATGCTGCCCCGGCGCGTGCGGCTCCTTCTCGGCCCGCGCGTACAAATCCTCAATAAGCGCCTGGTTTTTCTCGGTTATTACCTTGCGCTTCACCTTCATAGTGGGCGTCATTTCGCCGCTTTCCACGGTCCAGAGCTCAGGTAGTAGCACCTCTTTTTTCACCTGCTCCCACTGCGCGAAGCCCTGGTTGTACTTCTTCATCAGGTCGTGGTAGAGCTTCACTACTTTCGCGTCCTTCACCAGGTCGGCGTTTGAGGTGGCGGTGACGCCGTTCTTCTGCGCCCACTTCTTGAGTTCATCGAAGGCCGGCACGAGGAGCGCGGCCGGAAACTTGCGGTCGGCCCCCACTACCATTATCTGCTCCACGAGCGGGTCTTCTTTGACTTTGTTTTCAATGACTTGCGGGGCGATGTACTTGCCGCCGCTCGTCTTGAACATCTCCTTTTTGCGGTCGGTAATCTTGAGGAAGCGCCCGTTCACAAACTCGCCGATGTCGCCGGTGTGGAACCAGCCGTCGGCGTCGATTTCCTTGGCCGTGAGCTCGGGCTTGTTGTAGTAGCCTTTCATCACCGACGCCGAACGGGTCAGAATCTCGCCATCCTCGGCAATTTTCACTTCCATGTTGTCGATGAGCGGGCCCACCGTGCCAATCATGTTGTTCTCCGGCTCGTAGCCGTTCACCGCAATCACGGGCGAGGTTTCGGTGAGGCCGTAGCCCTCCATCACCCGAATTTGAGCGGCCCAGAACACGCGGGCTAGGCGCGGCTGCAAGGCCCCGCCGCCGCTCACGATGCAGCGCAGGTTGCCGCCCAGCGCCTCACGCCACTTGTTGAAGATGAGCTTGTTGGCCAATGCCAGCTCGGTGTTGTAGAGGAAGCCCTGGTTTTTCTGGGGGTCGAATTTCAACCCCAAATCCAGGGCCCAGAAAAAGAGCTTGTGCTTGATACCAGTTTGTTCGTGGCCCTTGGCCACGATTTTATCATATACCTTTTCCAGCAGGCGCGGCACGGTGGTGAAGATGCTCGGGTGTACCTCGCGCAGGTTGTCGGCGATGGTTTCCATGCTCTCGGCGTAGTAGATGCTCACGCCGTGTATCATGTAGAGATACGTCACCATGCGCTCGAAAATATGGCACAACGGCAAGAAGCTGAGCGCCTTGTCTTCCTGCCCTACGGGCACGTAGGCCGCCGCGCTGCGGCAGTTGCTGAGCAAATTGTTGTGGCTGAGCATTACGCCCTTGGGCTGCCCGGTGGTGCCGCTGGTGTAAATGAGCGTCAGCAAATCGTCGGGCTGCACGGCGGCTTTCAGCGGCTCCAGGTCGGCGGGGTTGCCGGTTTTGCCCAACTCCAGCAGCTCCGAGAAGTGGCGCGCGCCGGCTACCTTATCAAAGGTGAAGACGTTCTCGGCCGGAATATTCAGTTCAGCCGTGGCTTCCTTTACTTTGGCGTATAAGTGCTTGTCGCTCACGAACACTGCCCGCACGCCGGCATCGGTGAAGATGTAGCGGTAGTCCTCGACCGTGATGCTGGGGTACATGGGCACGCTGGTACCGCCAATCTGGGCGATGCCAAAATCGGCGAGCAGCCACTCGGGCCGGTTCATGCTGATAATGGCGACTTTATCGTCCTTTTTCAAACCCAATTTCAGCAAGCCCAGGCTCACCAGGTTGGTTTGGTCCTGCACCTGCTGGCTGCTGAGCGGCTGGTACTGGCCGTTGATTTTGGCGGCCAGCGCATCGGGTTTGGGGAATTTTTCGAGCTGATTGGCCAGAATATCGAAGGAGCGGCGAACGTCCATAGGGCGGGGCAGGGGCGGCAACGAAGAGAATGAAGCGCTAAAGAAACAGTTTTTTTACGGAAATCCGGCGCTAGGGCTGCCTGCTGCCCCGGCCGGGTAGCCCGGCCGGGGCGGCGCGGGCGTAAATTTGGCCGCGCCCGCCGCGCCGACTGATGAACCTGGCCTTATTTTTTGACCCGCTACCCGACGAGCTGACTGCCCCCACGGCCGCCCCCACCACCGTGGCGGCCTACGTCACGCGCTTCGCCGAAGACTTCCCCGACTGGCGCACCGCCGACCTCGCCCTCATTGGCCTCGATGAGTGGCGCGGCACGGCCGCCGGCCCGCCGCCCGCCGGGCAGCACGGCGCCAACCGCGTGCGCGAGCGCTTCTACTGCCTGCAACGCGGCACTGGCCCGCTGCGCCTCGTCGATTTGGGTAATCTGCGCCCCGGCCTCAGCCTCGACGATACTTACCGCCGCCTGTGCGAGATAGTGAGTGCCCTGCTGGAAGCCAATACGATACCCATCTTGTTGGGCGGTGGCCACGACCTCGACTACGGCCAGTTTCTGGCTTACGAGCCTTTGCACGAGCAGGCCCCGGCCATCAATTTCGCGGTGGTCGACTCGCGGCCCGACATGGCCCTGCCCATGCCCGGTATGCCCGCCGAGGATAGCCACCTGCGCCGCCTGCTGCTGCACCAGCCCAATTTTGTGTTCAGCTGCGCGCACCTCGGCCACCAGCAGTACCTCACGCCGCCCGATATTCTCACGGCCTTCGAGAAGCTGCACTTCGAAACCATGAGCGTAGGCGAGTTGCGTACCGACCGCCGCCTGGCCGAGCCCGTGCTGCGCCAGGCCAATTTCCTAAGCTTCGACATCGCCGCCCTGCGCTGGCAGGATGCCCCCGGCTACTACCCCGCCAGCCCCTTCGGCCTCAGCAACGAGGACGCCGCCCAGCTCTGCTGGTATGCGGGCCACAACGAGCAGCTGACCTCCCTCGGCCTCTACGGCTACCGGCCCGACCACGACGCCCACGGCCTGGCCGCCGCCACGCTGGCTACCATGCTCTGGTATTTTATCGAAGGCTACTACCATCGCCGGCCCGAAACGGGTTTCGGCACCTACCGCTTCCTAACCTATACGCTGGTGCTGCCCGGCAACGGCCCCCACGAGCCTACCGAATTAGTCTTCTACAAGTCGCGCCGCGCCGATACCGATAAGTGGTGGATGCAGGTCGAAAGCATTACCGACCAGTCGGTGAAGCGCATCGTGCCCTGCACCCACCAGGACTACCTGCACGCCGCGCAAGGCGACTTGCCGCAGCGTTGGATTCGGACGCAGGCGTTGTTGGGGTAGGGGGTGCCAGTAGCACATTCCGTCATGCTTCGACTCCGCTGCGCTCCGCTCAGCATGACGGATGATATAAACCAGGATGACCAACGACGATATAAAAACCTACAACCGCAGTCAGCTCGCCCTGCGCAACGGCCAGGACCGCGACGAAATATGGGTGGCCTACCAGGGCAATATTTACGACGTGAGTCGCTCGCGCCTCTGGCAGCGCGGCAACCACTACGAGCACTGGGCCGGCCAGGACCTCACCCGCGAGCTGGATGAGGACGCGCCGCACCTAGCCACGGTGTTTGATAAATTTACCATCATCGGGCGGCTGGTGTAGGGTAAGCTTTAGCTTGCCTTTTCGACGTTATTTTATTTTTACGGCAAGCTAAAGCTTACCGCACATTCTTCTGGCAAGCTAAAGCTTACCCTACATTCTAATGACTACCGAAGCACCTTCTACCTACCAAAACCTCGAAAACTGGCCCACCACCGACATCCTCGCGGGCATGAACCACGAAGACCAGACCGTGCCGCTGGCCGTGAACAAAGCCCTGCCGCAGCTCGAAAAAATGGTGGAGGCCACCGTGGCGCGGCTGCGCGCCGGGGGGCGGCTGTTTTACATTGGGGCGGGCACGAGCGGGCGGCTGGGCGTGGTCGATGCCTCGGAGTGCCCGCCCACGTTTGGCGTGCCGGCCGGGCTGGTGGTCGGCATTATGGCCGGGGGCGATGGGGCCATTCGGCAGGCCGTGGAGGGCGCGGAAGACGACGCCACCCAGGCGTGGCTTGATTTACAGCAGTTTAATGCCGGCCCCAATGACGTGCTGGTGGGTATCGCGGCCTCGGGCCGCACGCCCTACGTGATAGGCGGCCTGCAAGCCGCCCGCGCTGCCGGCCTCGCTACCGGCTGCGTGGTGTGCAATGCGGGCTCGGCCGTGGCGGCGGCCTGCGAGTTTCCGGTGGAGGTCGTGACCGGGCCGGAATTCATCACGGGCAGCACGCGCCTCAAGGCCGGCACCGCCCAAAAGCTGGTGCTCAACATGCTGACTACCGCTACCTTCATCCGGCTGGGCCGGGTGAAGGGCAACAAAATGGTGGACATGCAGCTCAGCAACGAAAAGCTGGTAGACCGCGGCCAGCGCATGCTGATGGACGAGCTCGGCATCGCCCAGCCCGAGGCGGCCGAGCTGCTGGCGCGCCACGGCTCGGTGCGGGCGGCGCTGCTGGCGCAGCAGGGGTAGCCGTAGCGCGAACTTTATAGTTCGCGTCCGTCCGGGGCGCTCGCTGGCGGACGCGAACTACAAAGTTCGCGCTACAACCCGAACGATTTGGCGGCAGCGTCGTTTTTGCCAGTGGGCCAGCCCTAGCTGGCTCGTTTGCTATGCACACCATCGAGCCTTATTACAACTGGATAGAGCAGTACTCGGCCACCGAAGACGAGCGCTCGCCGCTCTACGGGGCCGAGTACAGCCTCGACACTTTTAGCAATACTATTTACGGCTACTACATTCATCCGCAGTGGGATAGCCTGGAATCGGACACGCTCTTTTTCAAGATACTGTGGGCCGACTACGACGAGGGCGCGGCCGTGCTCGAGTTCATCGGCGAGTGGAACGATGCCATCGAAAACGACATCATGAACCTCAAGCGCAACATCCTCGACGTGCTGCTGCATGAGGGTATCAAGCGCTTCGTGCTCATCGGCGAAAACGTGTTCAATTTCCACGGCTCCGACGACAGCTACTACGAAGAGTGGTTTGAGGAAGTGGAAGACGGCTGGATTGCGGGCGTGAACTTTCAGGAGCACGTGCGCCGCGAAATGAGCCAGTACGGCCTCGACCACTACCTCAATTTCGGCGGCGACCTTGACGACCTGCCCTGGCGCACCTACGAGCCCCGCCGCCTAATCGAAACCGTGGATGGCCTGCTGCGCCGCCGCCTCAACTAGCCCGGCAGCACATCAAAAAAGGCCCGCATTAGCGGGCCTTTTTTGATGGTGGCAAAAAGCGAAAATTAGTTTTTACTTTTCGACTTTTTGCTTGATTTCGTGGTGGTTGCATCGTCGTCGCCGTCGCGGTCGCTTTCGGCCCCGGCGGCGTCGGTCAGCACGCGGCGGCGCTCAGCTACGGTGCCTTTGTAGACCTGCGGCTGCTTGGCCTGGCGGGCGGCTTTGCGCTCGGCCTTGGTCATGGGAGTAGTGGGCTGGCTGGTTTGGGCGTTGGCCTCGATGGTAGCAAAGGCCACCAGGGCGAGCATGAGGAGTTTTTTCATGGCGAATGGGGAAAGCAATAAGGTGGTGGAATGCGGCTAGATGGTTTTCGAGAAAAACGGAATTGGAATTTTGACCTTTTTCTTTGAATGTGCGGTAAAGCTACTGGATATCAAGTTTCATTCCAATAAATAACTATCAATACCGGGCACAATTCTTACTATCGGGCTTAGTTATAGCCAAGCGATTGATTATTACTTGGGTATGCGAAGCCAGGTTGCCTAGTGCAAATCGACCCGCATGGGGCGGGGCTCGCGCAGCAAGGGCGCGATGAGCTTTTTGACAGCGGGCTGGGTGGCCAGGGTAGTGGCGTCGGGGCGGGGCGGGCGCGAGGCGGCGCAGTCGGCCTGCAAGTCGGCCAGGGCCGCGTGCTGGTAGCGCTCTACCTGCTGCATGCGGGTGAGGTGCTCGGTCATGACCGGCGGCATGGCCGGGCGGCGGTCGATGCCCTCGCGCAGCACGCGCCAGTGGCTCTGGATGAGGGCCAACTGCTGCTCATACACGGTTACGTTGGGCGGGCCGGCGGGCGTTTGGGCCTGCTTCAGCAAAAACTCGGTGGAGTACTCAGCCAGCCAGAAGCGGCGCGTGAGCTGCTGGTAGCGGTGCATGGCCTCGGGGGCGGTGCTGCGCTCGGCGGGCGGTAGCAGGCCTAGCTGCCGCATAATGGGGCTTTCGACGTCGAACTTGGGAATGGGCGTCGAAACGGCCGTTTCTAGCTTGGGCGTTTCGTGGGGCGCGGCCTGCTCGGGCGGGGCTCCCGGCTGGCACTGCGTGCCGAGCGTGCCCAGCGCCGCGAGCGCCAGCCAGCGCAGCCCAGCCACAGGTTTAGAAAAAAGGAAGCGGGTAAAAAGAGCCATAAGCTACGTGGTTCAGGAAGCGTGCCAGCAATCGGGCCGGCCAAATTGGCACCAAAACCGCGAACGGCCCGGCCCTCAACCACCCGCGCTGCCCTGCGTACAACCGGCTATACCTCATCCAGCCCTCTTCCATGCCTACCACCCGCTCCGAGCAAGACCAGGCCACCCAGCCCACGCAGGCCGACCAGTACCAGCCCATCGGCCGCCAGGAGGCGCCCACCAACCCCGACGCCCTCTATGGCGGCAACGCCGACGACAACTCGGGCAGCGGCGGCAACGCCCACCCCACCGCCGCCGATGCCGCCCCTGCCAATAAGGCCGACGGCACCATCGAATCGGCCGACCAAAACGAAGGCGCCATCAAAGGCGGCGGCGTGAGCGGCGGCACCGCCAGCAGCGGCGGCAGCATCGGCCAGGTTACGCTATAAGTAATGCGCGCGGCGGGCAATTGAAGTAAGTTGAATTGTCCGCTTGTCCATTCCTTAAACTACTCTCATTACCCTACTTACCAGTTCTCATGGTTACCCCCAATCCCGCCCCCGACGCCGGCCGCCCGGCCGAAATTGAAGAAAACAAGGTGCCCAGCACCGCCGGCCCCATCACCAACCAGCAGGCCGACCCCGACCCCAACGCCAGCGGCAACCCCGAAACCGTGACCCAGGAAGACCTGGCCAGTAGCGACGGTGCCGGCATCCGGGGCGACTACGGCGACGCCAGCCAAACCACCGGCCTCGAAGGCGGCGAGCAAACGCCCACCGACGCCGGCCCCGACCGCGCCGACGAAAAGCCGACCAACGACGGCGAATAAGGAAAACCAGCCGTCTGAACACGTCCAAGCCCCAACGGGGTAATCCAACTTCTCGGCTGGGTTGCCCCGTTGGGGCTTGGGCGTGTTCATCACCTCGATAACGATACCAGAGCCCACGTAGGCTACCGGAGAAGCCGGCGCGTACCTAGTGCGGCTGGGTAGCTGCCGGGGCTTTCCGGCGGCCCCTTCTAGAAGTATCCTTCGTGCCGGCGTCGGTGGCACCCAGCGGAAAAAAGCTGGTCGTGTTACCGCTCATCGTGGGAGTGAACGGCAGAAAGGGGTTGAAAAGCAGGCGGGTTTCGGGCTGCGCCGCAGGCCCGGATTGTGTGGTTTTCATGCTGAAATAGAAGGGTGAGTGGAGGCTGTTGGCAATAGCCACCAGCCTAATGTAGCTGCAATATAGTTTTATAATTATAAAGCTGGCTCTTGGTTGATTTAGGCGGCTCAATCCTGTTTGTTCTTCGTATAGTGCCGCGCCGTTGGCCGGATAGCTACTGCCGCCAGGTTGCCACGAGTACTGCTCCTGCCGCGCCAAGCGGCGGCCCGCCCCAACGCGGCGGGCGTAACTTGCAGCCTACTTTTTGGTGCTCTACCTGCCGTTGATGCGTTCTGCTGCTCTGTTTTACTGGTTTCTCTTTACCGCTTTCCTGCTTAGTGCGCCCGCCATGCTGCGGGCGCAGGCCGCCGACAACCTGCCCAGCCTGCGCATCACGCGCCCCATTGTGCTGCGCGAAGACCTGCAAAATGCCGACGCCCCGGTGCCGCCCAAGCGCGAGCTGCGCGCCTTCTGGATTGCCACCGTGGCCAACATCGACTGGCCCAGCCAGCGCGGCATGGCCCCCGAGGTGTACCGCCGCGAGTATCGCCGCCTGCTCGATGCCGGCCAGCGCGCCGGCCTCAACGCCGTGTTTGTGCAAATCCGGCCCGCGTCGGATGCCTTCTATAAATCGGACCTGGAGCCCTGGAGCCGCTACCTGACGGGCCGGCAGGGCAAGGCCCCGATTGAGGGCGACGACCCGCTGCCCTTCCTCATCTCGGAGGCGCACCGCCACGGCATGGAGTTCCACGCCTGGTTTAACCCCTACCGCGCCACCATGGACACCGTGACGCGCTCGCTGGCCTCCAATCACCCGCTGCGCCAGCACCCCGAATGGTTTATCAAGTACTCCAAGCAGTACCTCTATAACCCCGGCTTGCCCGAGGTACGCACCCACATCAAGCGCGTGATACTCGATGTAGTGCGGCGGTATGATATTGATGGCGTGCATTTTGACGACTACTTCTATCCGTATCCCGAGCCGGGCATTGTCTTTCATGATGAGCCCGCCTTTGCCGCCCACAACCCTGACCGCCTAAGCCTGGCCGACTGGCGGCGGCAGAACGTGAATACGCTCATCCACGACCTGCACGACAGCATTCTGACTGCCAAGCGCTGGGTGAAATTCGGCATTTCGCCCTTCGGTGTGTGGATGAATAAAAGCGCCCACCCCGACGGCTCGGACACCCGCGCCGGGCAGCCCAGCTACTCGAACCTCTACGCCGACTCGCGCCTGTGGCTGCGCTCGGGCTGGATAGACTACATCGTGCCGCAGCTCTACTGGAGCACCAAATTCAAACTGGTGCCCTACGCCACGATGGTGGAGTGGTGGGCGCGCAACCGCTTCGAGCGCCACCTCTACATCGGCCACGGCATGTACCGCATGCGCGAAAGCACCCGCTCCGACACCGCCTGGCGCAACCCCCGCGAGCTGCCCACCCAGGTGCGCCTCAACCGCAGCTACCCCGACGACGTGCAGGGCAGCGTCTATTTCTCGGCCAATTCGCTCTTGAACAACCCGCTGCACACCACCGACTCGCTGCGCCTCGACCTCTACCGCGCCCCGGCGCTGGTGCCGCCCATGCCCTGGCTCGACAGCCTGGCCCCGCGCCCGGTGCGCGAGCTGGTGCTCAACCGCACCCGCGCCGTGGCTACCCTCACATGGGTGCCCGACCCCGTGCCCGCCGAAGACGGCGACCTAGCCGCCTACTACGTGCTCTACCGCTTCGAGCGCGGCCAGGTGATGGCTCCCGCCGACCCGCGCCACATCCTGGCCGTGGTGCGGCCCACCAACCTGGGCCAGCCCGCCACCTTTGCCGACACCACCGCCCGGCCCAATGTGGCCTACTCGTATTTCCTCACCGCCGTCGACCGCCTGCACAACGAGAGTGTGCCGCTACGCGTGTTTTCCGAAGGCAAACTGCCCGTGGAGGTGCTGGCCGCCGCGCCCATCAACATGCCCGCCCAGGCCCACCGCCCGCTGCCGCCCGTGGCCTCGGTGCCCAAGGCCGCCGGCCGCCCCGTGTCGCCGGTGCCCAGCGAGGTAGCCCGCGCCGAAGCCGCCAAGGTGAAAATCAAAACCAAGCCGCCCGTGAAGAAGCGGCGCGGCTTCTTCGCCCGCTTGTTTGGGCTGAAGTAAGAAAGTTATATGCCTTGTCATGCTCATCTGGCGTCCACGCGGTGAAGCATCTCTACCGCCTCGTCCAACGGCGCGATATAGATGCTTCACCGCGTGGACGCCAGATGAGCATGACAAGGCGTATACTTGCCTCATGTCTAACGCGATACCTGCTGCCCCCGCCCGCCTGCTCAGCCTCGACGTATTCCGGGGCCTCACCGTGATGGGCATGGTCGTGGTGAACAACCCCGGCGACTGGGGCCACATCTACCCGCCGCTGGAGCACGCCGAATGGCACGGCTGCACGCCCACCGACCTCGTATTCCCGTTTTTCCTCTTCATCGTGGGCGTGAGTCTCGCCTACGCCCTGGCCGGCCCCAAGCAGCGCCACGAGCCGCAGGGCCCGGTGCTGCGGCAGGTGCTGCGGCGGGCGGCGGTGCTGTTTGGGCTGGGGCTGCTGCTGTCGCTCTACCCGCGCTTCGATTTTTCGGTGGTGCGCGTCATGGGCGTGTTGCAGCGCATTGCGCTGGTGTACCTGGGGTGCAGCGTTAGTTATCTGAAAACCAGCTGGCGCACGCAGGTTATTTTGCTGATAAGCTTATTGATAGGCTACGCCGCGCTGCTCCAGCTAGTGCCCGTGCCCGGCGTTGGCCCCGCCAATCTGGCGCCCGCTACCAACCTCGGCGCGTGGCTCGACCGCGCTGCTTTCACCGAAGCCCACCTCTGGAAGCAGTCGCGCACTTGGGACCCCGAGGGCCTGCTCGGTACGCTGCCCGCCCTGAGCACCGGCCTGCTGGGCGGGCTGGCCGCGCAGTGGCTGCGCCGCGCCGCTACCCCCGCCACCAAGGTGCGCGGGCTGCTGGCGGCGGGCGTGTTGTGCGCGCTGCTGGGCTTGCTCTGGAATACCTGGTTTCCCATCAATAAAGCTCTGTGGACCAGCTCCTACGTGCTCTTCACGGGTGGGCTGGCGCTGCTAGTACTGGCCGCGCTGTACTGGCTCTGCGATGTGCGCGACTACCGGCGCTGGGCCGCGCTGGTGGTGCCGTTCGGGGTCAATGCCATTGCCGTATTCGTGGGCTCGGCGCTGCTCTCGCGCACCTTCGGGCTCTTCAAGCTGCCGCTGCCGGGCGGTGGGGTAGGGGGCCTGAAAGAGTGGCTTTACAGCTGGGGAATCGTGCCGTTTTTCAGCGACCCGCGCCAAGCATCGTTGGCGGGTGCGGTGGTATGTTTGCTCGTCTGGTGGGCGGTGTTGAGTTTGCTTTATCGCCGCCAGTGGGTGTGGAAAGCCTGAGCACTAGCAGCCACAGACGACCTTGCATAAGTCATAATTTCCAATGAAAATTCTCATCATCGGCGGCGGCAACATGGGCCTCACCTACGCCCGCAGCTTTGTGCGCGCCCACGTTACGTCGCGCCTCGATTTGCGCCTGCTGGCGCGCTCGCCCGAGCGCGTGGCTGCCCTCGCCGCGCACGAAATCGGCACCGCCTGGGGTAGCCCCGAGGAGTGCGTGCCGGGCGCCAATATCATCATTCTGGCCGTGAAGCCGCAGGACTCGGGCGCGCTATTTGAGCAATTGCGCGGGCTGGTGCAGCCGCAGCAGGTTATTATCAGCATCATGGCCGGCGTGCAGATTAGCACGTTGCGCGAGGCGCTGGGTACGCCCAAAATCATCCGGGCCATGCCCAACCTGCCCGCCCAAATCGGCATGGGCATGACGGCCTTCACCAGTACCGACGAAGTAACCCGCGCCGAGCTGGTGCAGGTGCAAAACCTGCTGAGCACCACCGGCAAAACCGTGTACGTGGAAGACGAAAGCGCCATCGACGCCAGCACCGCCATCTCGGGCAGCGGCCCGGCCTACGTGTACTACTGCATGGAAGCCCTCATGGCCGCCGCCGCCCAAATGGGCTTCGCGCCCGCCGAGGCCGAGCTGCTCGTGAGCCAGACCTTTCGCGGCGCGGTGGAGCTCTATAGCCAGGCCGGCCTCAGCTGCCAGGACTGGATAGCCCGCGTGTCCTCCAAAGGCGGCACTACCGAGGCCGCCATGCGTGCCTTCGGCCAGGCCGCCGTGCGCGAGGGCCTCGTGGCCGGCGCCACCGCCGCCCGTGACCGCGCCGAGGAACTAGGCCGGCGGTGAGGTGGTAAGTGAGCAAAGTGGCAAGAGAGTAAATTGATTGTCATTGCGAGCGTAGCGAAGCAATCGTACCTGTTCAGCCGCGTCATCTGGGTGCGATTGCTTTGCTACGCTCGCAATGACAAACGGCATTTTTGCGTAAGACATGAGCCGCTTGCAACAGCAACTACCTGCTACCGCTGCCTCATCCTCGTCTTTATGAAAAAAACAGCGTTACTCGCGGGCGCTACCGGCCTAGTCGGTAGCGCCTTACTACCGATGCTACTTGCCTCCGAGCGCTACGCTAAGGTGATAGTGGTGGGCCGCCGCCCAGTAGCCGTGCACCACCCCAAGCTCACGCAGGTAGTCACGGACCTCGGCCAGCTCGAAGCCGAGCGCCTGCGCCTTATCGCCGATGACGTGTATTGCTGCCTGGGCACCACCATGCGGCAGGCGGGCTCGAAGGAAGCGTTTTACGAAGTCGATTTTCTGTACGTGGTGAAGCTGGCGGCCCTTACGGCGGCCAATTTCGCGGCGCAATTTCTAGTGGTGTCAGCCCTCGGGGCCGATGCTGAATCGGCTTTTTACTACAACAAGGTGAAGGGCGAGATGGAAGTCGCCGTGCGCCAGGCCCCATTTCGGGCCATCCATATTTTCCGGCCCTCGCTGCTGCTGGGTGCGCGGGCCCGGCCGCGCCTCGGCGAGCGCCTGGGCGGGCTACTGCTCAAGCTGGTAGGCCCGCTATTGCGCGGCAGCTGGCAGAAATACCGCGCCATCACTGCCGAAGCCGTGGCCCGCGCCATGCTGTGCGCCGCCGAAGACGATGGTGGCGGCGTGCGCGTGCACGAGTTGCGCGGCGAATGAAAAAAGCGCCCCGGCCAAACCGGCCGGGGCGCTTTTTAGCAATTTAAACCAACAACTCAGGCAAGCCGCGTAATGCAGCTTCTGCGGCCCTCCGCGCTTTTTTTCTGCGTCAGCTGCGGTGAAAAAAACTACCACCTACGCCCGTAGCCCCGCCCGTGGTAGTGCGGGCGCGGCGGCGCGTAGTACACGCGCGGCCGGGGCGCGTAGTAAACCGGCGGCGGATACACCACCACGGGGGGCGGCGGGGCTACTACCACCGGCGCCACGGGCGGGTAGTAGTAGCGCGGCCCGTAGTAGGGGCGGGGCGCGTAGTAGGGCCGCCCAATCTGGGCATTGATAACTACTTGGGCCGCCGCTGGCCGGCCCCCAAACACGCCCAGGCTCAGCAGCAGGACGAAGAACACGGATTGAAAGCGCATGACAAGGGCGCGTTGCAGCGCGCTGATTTAGAATGGATAATACTGCTAAGCCGGGTATTATCGCCCGCGCCGCCCGCCAAAGCCGCCGGGGCCAGGGCCGGGATGAAAGCCCCGGTGTTCGCCGCCGTGATAGCGCGGGCCGGGCGGGGGCGGGGGCAGCGGCCGGGCGTAGTAGCGCGGCCCGTGGTACCGGGGAGCATAGTAGCGCGGGCCGTAGTAGCCGCCGTAGGCCGGGTAGCCGGTGCTGGCCCCCACGTACACGCCCGGCGTGCAGCTGCTGAGCAGCAGGCCGAAACTCATGGCAAAAAATAGGGCAAACAAGGATTGTAGTCGCATAGCCGTAAGCGCCGAAGCACCTTAGTTAAGAAGTAAATCAGATAATAGAACAACAGCGCTTAGACGCCAAAAAACTCCCGGAGTTTAACGCACCTACCCGGCAGGCGAGTAGCGTGGCGCGGGCAAAAGCGGCGGGCGCGGCACCTCTGAGCACTGGCTTTCTATAAGAAAAACTCGTGCCAGTTTTAAGGCGGGAGGTGGAAAGCGCGGGCTTTCAAGCTTGAGAAAAAGGGCGGCTGCGTCTGCTGGGCTAAGTGCTTATTTTATCTTGTAAGCGCTTGGTTTACAAAGTAATTAATTCTATTTAAAAAAGGGTTGAAATGAATTTAACCCACCCGTCCGCCGTTAATAAGACAAGCAATAATCAGCATCCTATCCAACTATGAAAAGCCCCGCCCAATACCTCGCCCCGCACGTATTTGAAGCCCGCCGCCCGCGCCGCGAGTTGCAGCCCGTGGTTAGCCACGCCGACGCCCTGCGCGCCGTAGAGCAGGCCTTGGCCGATGCCGAGAAATACAAGTATTTGCTCATGCGCGCCCTGCGCCGCCACGCCGACGAAACGGCCGCCACTACGCAACCGAACTTGCGCGAAACGCCCGTGCTGCCCATGTACCCCGAGGGCCTGCCGCTCGCTGCTTAATAACCTTGTAGCGCGAACTACAAAGTTCGCGCCACGACCCGCCACGCAGAAAAGCCACCGCCGCTCGTTGTCAATGAGCGGCGGTGGCTTTTCTGCGTGGGGTAGAGAGGTATACTTGCGTCTCGTCGTTGTTGAGCCCACCTAACGAGAGACGCAAAATATTGCGTCTCTACATACTAGTAAAACCGGTCGGGTAGCAGGTAATTCTGCACGTAGTCTTGGATGCCGGCCTCCAGCGAGGTGAACGGCCGCTCGTAGCCGATGCTGCGCAGCTTGCGCATGTCGGCCTCGGTGAAGTACTGGTACTTGTCGCGGATGTCCTCGGGCGTGTCGCGGAAGCGCACGTCGGGCGCGGCACCGAGGGCGGCGAAGGTATTCAGCGTAAGGTCTATGAAGGTGCGGGCCTGGCCGCTACCCAGGTTGTAGATGCCCGACTGCGTGCGGTGATTCAGCAAGAAAAAGCACACTTCCACCACGTCCTTCACGTACACGAAATCGCGCATCTGGCCGCCGTCGATGTAGTTGGGGTTGTGCGAGCGGAAGAGCGTCATGTTGCCGTGCTGCCGAATCTGGTGAAAGGCGTGGAATATCACCGACGCCATGCGGCCCTTGTGGTACTCGTTGGGGCCGTACACGTTGAAGAACTTGAGGCCGGCCCAGAAATACGGCTTTTCGGTTTGCTGCACGGCCCAGTTGTCGAAGTCGTTTTTCGACTCGCCGTAGGGGTTCAGCGGGCGCAGCTCGGGCAGCATCGCCTCGTTGTCGGAGTAGCCGAGCGTGCCATCGCCGTAGGTGGCGGCCGATGAGGCATACACCAGCGGCAGCTGGTAGCGCACGCAGGCCTGCCATAGCTGCTTGCTGTAGTTGAGGTTAAGCAGGTCGAGCACGGCGTAGTCCTGCTCGGTGGTGTCGGTGCGCGCGCCGAGGTGGAAGACGAATTCAACCTGCGCGTGGTGCTGGTCGAGCCAGTCGAAAAACTCCAGCCGGTCGACGTACTCGCGCAGCTTTTTGCCCCGGATGTTGGGCAGTTTTTTCTCCACCGCGAAGTTGTCGACCACCACGATGTCGTTGAAATTGGCGGCGTTGAGGCGCGAGACTAAGCAGCTGGCGATAAAGCCGGCGGCACCGGTTACGACTATCATAGGAAGGGCAAATTTTAGCCCCCAAAGGTAGCGCCGCTACTGCGCCGAAAACCGGAAGGCGGCCGGCGTGAGGCCGGTTTTGCTTTTAAACAGCCGGCTGAAATACGGCGGATACTCGAACCCGAGCCGAAACGCCGTTTCGCTGACGCTAAGCGAGGTGCTGAGCAGCAGTTGCTTGGCGCGCTCAATAAGCTGGTTGTGAATGTGCTGCTGGGTAGTCTGCCCCGTGAGCGAGCGTAGCATGTCGCCGAGGTAGGCCGGCGACACGTGCAGGGCATCGGCGAAGTACTGCACCGTGGGCAGCGGCTGCTCGCCACCCTGCGCGAAGTAGGCCGCCAGCAGCTCCTCAAAGCGGCTGAGTAGGTCGTGCGCGGCCGGCCGCCGCGTGAGAAACTGCCGGTGGTAGAAGCGATTGCTGTAGTTTAGCAATACCTCTAGCTGCGAGCAAATTACCTCGTGGCTGAAGCCGTCGATGGGCTGCGCTACCTCGGCCCGCAGGCCGTGCAGCAGGCCGTCGAGCACCGCTTCTTCGCGGGCTGAGAGGTGCAGCGCCTCGTGTACCTGGTAGGAGAAAAAGTTGTAGCTGCCGATTTTTTTGCCCAGCGGGTGCCGGTGCAGCAGGTCGGGGTGAAACACCAGCATCCAGCCTTCCAGCTCCGACGTGTCGACATCGGCCGGGGCCGTGCAGAGCTGGCCGGGCGCGTAAAAGGCCAGCACGCCCTCGCGGTAGTCGTAGGCCTGCTGCCCGTAGCGCAGCTTGCCCTTGAGGTTTTTCTTGAGCGAAATAATGTAGAGCTGCCGCAGCATGAGGCCGGGCGGCGGCCGGTGGGTCGTGGGCTTCAGGTCAATTACGGCGAGCAGCGGGTGCGTGGGCTTGGGAAAGCCAAAGTGCTCGGTAAACGCGCTGACGGAATCGAGGAGGAGGAAGTCTTTGGCAGAGTGTTTCATAGGAGTCTTGGCTTTTAGAGCTTCTCTGTTGAGTCATGCTGAGCGCAGCGAAGCATCTTGCTCGCCTCGTTGCTGACGCATTGATTTACTGCGCCACGCGAGATGCTTCGCTGCGCTCAGCATGACTCAACAAGGATTCAAAGTAATTTAAACTTACAACCCCGCTGGATACGCCGCGCCCGCCGCGCTGCCCACTGGCATAATGGCATCCAACTCGGCCAACTCCACCGCGCTGAGCGACAAGCTAGCTGCCGCCACGTTCTGCTCCAGATACTTGCGGCGCTTGGTGCCCGGAATGGCGACCACGCCCTGCGCCAGCACCCAGGCTAGGGCCAGCTGTGCGGCGGTTACGCCTTTGGCTTTTGCCAGGTCTTCCAGCTTCTCGACCAAGGCCAGGTTTTTATAGAAGTTCTCGCCCTGGTAGCGCGGGAAAAACCGGCGCGAGTCGCTGGCCTCGAAGTCGTCGGGCGACTTGATTTCGCCCGACAAAAATCCCCGGCCGAGCGGCGAGTAGGCCACGAAGCCGACCCCTAGCTCATTGGCGGCCTGTAAGATGCCTTCTTCCTCGGGGCGGCGGTCGAAGAGCGAGTATTCGGTTTGCAGGGCCGAGATGGGATGCACGGCGTGGCCCCGGCGCAGCAGGTCGGGGGCTACTTCGCTCAGGCCGAGGTAGCGCACTTTGCCTTCTTCCACGAGGCGGCTCATGGCGCCCACGGTGTCTTCGAGGGGTACGGCGGGGTCGACGCGGTGCAGGTAGTAGAGGTCGATGTAGTCGGTGTTGAGGTTGCGCAGGCTGCGCTCGATGCTCTTGCGCACGTAGGCGGGGGTGCCGTTGTAGCCGCCGGTCCACTGCTCGTTGTCGTCGACCTCGAAGCCGAACTTGGTGGCCAGAATAATGTCGTGACGGCGGCCGGGCAGCACCTTGGCTACCAGCCGCTCGTTGAGTAGCGGGCCGTAGAGGTCGGCGGTGTCGAGTAGGTTCACGCCTAGCTCCAGGGCGCGGTGCAGGGTAGCGAGGCTTTCGGTTTCGTCGGCCGTGCCGTACACGCTCATGCCGTTGACGCCGGCCGTCATGCCCATGCAGCCCAGGCCTTCGATGGGAACGTGCAGGCCCTGGCTGCCCAGGGAAACTTGTTTGAGGGTGCTCATCAGTAAGAAGTTAAGGAAAAGTTGGAAAGGAGAAACATCCTGCACAAAGGTCAGCGCGCACCCGGCCGTCCGGCTTATACAAACCCCGGCTTCTGCTATACAAAACGCGGGCGCGTCCCCAAAACGCACCGGCCGCGCCTCCGACTGCCGCCGCAAGTAGCGGGCGTATCTTTGCGCCCCGCAAAACCGCCTTGCCCGGCGCGCCCCGGCTGCGCCAATGGCCCCACGCTTATCCCGCTTTGCTATTTCGCTATGCTATACGTTAGTCGCCGCGAGCATTTCAACGCCGCCCACAAGCTCTACAACCCCGCCTGGACGCCCGAGCGCAACAAAGAGGTATTTGGCCCCTGCGCCAACGAAAACTGGCACGGCCACAACTACGAGATGATAGTGACCGTGAAGGGCCAGCCCGACCCCGACACCGGCTTCGTAGTAGACCTCAAAGCCCTCAGCGACCTCATCCGCACGCACATCACCGACCAGGTCGACCACAAAAACCTGAACCTCGACGTGCCCTTTCTCAAGGGCCAGCTGGCCAGCACCGAAAACCTGGCCGTGGCCTTCTGGCAAATTCTGGTGCGCGAGTTGCCCGCCATCACGGGGGCCCAGCTGCACTGCATCAAGATTTACGAGACGCCCCGCAACGCGGTGGAATATTACGGGTGAGTCATTTAACAATTATCATTTAACATTTAACAGCTCGTCAGAAGCGCTGCAAAATGCTAGTGATAAAGAAGCTGTTAAATGTTAAATGATAACTGTTAAATGAAATACTACCTCATTGCCGGCGAGCGCTCCGGCGACACGCACGCCGCCCACCTCCTGCACGAGCTGAAAGGGCAGGACTCGGCCGCCGACTTCCGCTACTGGGGCGGCGACCAGATGCAGGCCGAAGGGGGGCACCTGGTGCACCACTACCGCGAGCTCGCCGTGATGGGGTTTTGGGAAACGGCTACGAGCATTCTCAAGTTTCGGAGGTACCTAAAGGAATGCCAGCGCGATATCCTAGAGTATAAGCCCGACGTGCTGATTCTGGTCGACTATGGCGGCTTCAACCTGCGCATGGCCGACTGGGCCAAGGCGCACGGCGTGCCGGTGTTCTACTACATCTCACCCAAAATCTGGGCCTGGAACCAGAGCCGGGTTGAGAAAATCAAGGCCCACGTGGACAGGATGTTCGTTATTCTGCCGTTCGAGGAAGAATTCTACCAACGCTTTGACTACAAGGTTGATTACATCGGCAACCCTACCGCCGACCAGGTAGCCGACTTCGTGCCCAACCCCGGCTTTGAGGCCCAGCACGGGCTCGACCCCAAGAAGAAAATAATTGCGGTGCTGCCGGGCTCGCGCAAGCAGGAAATCGAGGAAATGCTGCACGAAATGCTGGCCGTGCTGCCCGCGTTTCAGGAGTACCAGTTTGTGGTGGCCGGGGTGAGCAACCTCGACCGGGCGTATTACCAACACTTCGAGCGCAATGGCATCAAGCTGGTGTTTGACCAGGCCTTCGACTTGCTGAGCCGAGCCAGCGCCGCACTCGTGACGAGCGGCACGGCCACCCTCGAAACCGCGCTGTTTGGCGTGCCGCAGGTGGTGTGCTACCGCACCAGCGCCCTCACGTACCAAGTAGGCAAGGCCGTAATTAAAGTACCCTACATCTCGCTGGTTAACCTGATTCTGGGCCGCGAGGTGGTGCAGGAGTTTATCCAGAGCAAATTCACGGCCCGCAACCTGCTCGATGAATTGAAGCGGTTGCTAACCGACCAAGCCTACATAGCCCACCAAAAAGCGGGCTATGCCGAGCTGCGCGCCAAGCTAGGCCAGCACAACGCCGCCCGCCAAACGGCCACGCTGATGGTAAAGTACTTGCGAGAAGGGAAGTAGCGCGGACGTTGTAGTCGGCGCGTGGTAGGGCGCTCGCCAAGGCGCGCGGATTACAAAATCCGCGCAACAGGCGCTGGCGAACATTCACCCCGTGCCGGTAGTTAAAAGAGCGATAAATCGGTGAGCCGCTGCGGCTGGCCGAGGTTATTTCGCCTATGCCGACGCTACCGCTCCAGCCCCCGCCCGCCGCCAGTGCCATCCGCACCACCGTGGCGCGCGTGGCCGGCGCCGCCACCACCCACGCCACCGACCTGCTGGCCGTGGAAGCGCCGCTGGAAATCAGCCTGCTGCACGGCCCCGCCACCCAGCGCCAAACGCGCAGCTTGGCCGTGACCATGCGCACGCCCGGCCACGATGCCGAGTTGGTAGCTGGCTTTCTACTGAGCGAAGGCATTATTCGCCAGCCGGCGGACATTCTGCACATCGAGCACCGCGCCGACCCTAGGCGGCCCGAGGAGCGTGGCAACGTGATACGCGCCGAACTAGCCCCCGATGTGGCCGTAGAACTCGACCGCTTGGAGCGGCACTTCTATACCACCTCTAGCTGCGGGGTGTGCGGCAAAACCAGTATTGCAGCCGTGCGCAACACCGCTTGCCCACTGCCGCCCGCCCTAGATAGCCCTAGGGTGCCCACCGCCCTTATCCACGCGCTGCCCGAGCGGCAGCGGGCGGCCCAGGCATTGTTTGAGCAAACGGGTGGCCTGCACGCCACGGCTCTGTTCTCGGCCGATGGCGAGTTGCTGCTGCTGCGCGAAGACGTGGGCCGCCACAATGCCTTTGACAAAGTGGTGGGCGCGTCGCTGCTGAGCGGGCAATTCCCCCTAGGGCAGCACGTAGTGCTGCTGAGTGGCCGCGCCAGCTTCGAGCTGGTGCAAAAGGCCGCGATGGCGGGCGTGGCCATCTTAGCTGCGGTGGGCGCGCCGAGTAGCCTGGCGGTGGAGGCGGCCGACGAGTTTGGCTTGACT
The DNA here is from genome assembly GCF_035709525.1 of Hymenobacter sp. GTDB lineage: Bacteria > Bacteroidota > Bacteroidia > Cytophagales > Hymenobacteraceae > Hymenobacter. The sequence continues at coordinate 19,987 of NZ_DASTEP010000031.1, forward strand.
TTGCTGGGCTTCGTGCGCAACGAGCGATTTAATATCTACACGCACAGCCAGCGTATAAGCCAGTGAGTTATGAAATTGAGACTAGAGGAAAACTCGCTGCGCCTGCGGCTGTCTGAAGCCGAGGTGGCGCAGTTTGCCCACACCGGGCGCGTAGCGTACACCATCACGTTTGGGCCGGCCGCCGGCCAAACGCTGGAATACGCGCTGGAAAAGCTACCCGCTACGGCAACGGCCGAGGCCGTGCAGCTACGTTATGCCGCCGGGGCGCTGGCCGTAGAAGTGCCCGCCGCACTGGCGCAGGAATGGACTAATACCGAAAAAAATGGTTTTTCGGCCCAAATCGTTGTCGCTGAAGGGCGCGAATTACGTATCCTAGTAGAAAAAGACTTGGATTGCCGGCATTAAGCTCCGTGGCGCAGGCTTTGCGGTGGCTAGCTGGTAGTTTCTATAGTAGTAATCATCCCACCCGTTTATACCCGATAGTAGTATGGAAGAGTCGCCCACCAACGACCCGAGCAAGGCCGGCAAGACCGAGCAGCAAGGCGCCGAGCAAAACTCCCCCCAAAGCGGCCAGCGCCCCGACCAGGGCGTGGCGCCCACCAACGACCATTATCGCCCCGACCCGCAAGTGGACCGCGACCAAACGCCTATTCCGGCCCCCGACGTGGCCGGGGCCAAGTACCACAACCCCGTACTGGCCCAGCCCACGGAAGAGCTGACGGGCCTCAAGCTCGAAAACCGCATGAAAATTGCGGCCGGTGTGGAGGCCGTGATGAAATCGATGCAGTTTAGCTGGGGCGAGGCGGGCATGACCCGCGGCACCCAGGTACTGCTGAAAATGAACCAGAAGGACGGCTTCGACTGCTCTTCTTGCGCCTGGCCCGACCCCGACGACCACCGCTCGGTAGCCGAGTTCTGCGAAAACGGCGCCAAGGCTAGCGCCTCCGATGCCGACGACCGCGCTTGCGGCCCCGAGGTATTTGCCAAGTACAGCCTGGCCGACCTGTCGCGCATGAGCGACCGCGACCAGAACAACCTAGGGCGCCTCACGCACCCCATGGTGAAGCGCCCCGGCGGCACGCACTACGAGCCCATCGAGTGGCCCGAAGCCTTTGACATCATTGGCCGCGAGTTGAACGCGCTAGAGTCGCCCGACGAGGCGGCGTTCTACACCTCAGGCAAGGTGCCCAATGAGCCGGCGTTCTTGTTTCAGCTGTTCGCCAAGCAGTTTGGTACCAACAACTTGCCCGACTGCTCCAACATGTGCCACGAGAGCAGCGGCGCGGCCCTCAGCCCGACCCTAGGGCTGGGCAAAGGCTCCGTGACGCTCAACGACATCTACGAAGCCGAGGTGATTCTCATTATCGGCCAAAACCCTGGCACCAACCATCCGCGGATGCTGTCGGCTTTGCAAAAAGCCAAGAAAAACGGGGCCAAGATTATCAGCGTTAACCCGTTGATTGAAGCTGGCCTCAACCACTTCAAGAATCCGCAGGACTTCATGAACCCCATTAAAGCCCTCGGGGTGCTGATGGGCGACGGCACGCCCATCACCGACCTCTACCTGCAAGTGCGGGTAGACGGCGACATGGGTTTGCTGCGCGGCATCATGAAGCACTTATTTGAGGCGGAGGACCGCAACCCCGGCCAGGTGGTTGACCACGCCTTTATTAAGGAGTACACCACGGGCTTCGAGTCGTTTGAGCAGAACATCCGCAACACCAAGTGGGAGGATATTGAGGAGCTAAGCGGCATCAACCGCGGCTTGCTACTGGAAGCGGCTAATATGCTGGCTACCAAAACGAAAATAATCACCTGCTGGGCCATGGGCGTGACGCAACAGCGCCAGGGCGTGCAAACTATTCAGGAGATTGTGAACCTGCACCTGATGAAGGGCGCCATTGGTAAGCCCGGCGCGGGTACTTGCCCGGTGCGCGGCCACTCCAACGTGCAGGGCGACCGCACGATGGGCGTGTGGGAGCAGCCCACCAAGGCGTTTCAGGACGCCCTGGGTAAGGAATTCAACTTCCAGCCGCCCTACGAGCACGGTTACGACACGGTGGAGGCCATCAAGCAGATGTACCACGGCAAGCTGAAGGTGTATTTCGGCCTAGGTGGCAATTTGCTGGCCGCCGGCCCCGATACCGAAGTCATCGCCGAAGGCATGCGCAAGCAAAACCTGACCGTGTACGTAGGCACCAAGCTCAACCGTGGCCACCTCACCACCGGCAAAACCAGCCTGCTGCTGCCCTGCTTCTCGCACGCCGACATCGACATGCAAAAGTCTGGCCACCAGATGACGAGCTGCGAAAACTCGATGGGTGTAGTAAGCCAGAATAAGGGCGTGCTGGTGCCCGTGCCCGGCCAGATAATGAGCGAGGTCGCCATTTTGGCGGGCGTGGCCATTGCTACGCTCGGCCCCGACCGCACCAACGTGGCCGACTGGGTAGCCATGACCGAAAACTACGATGTCATTCGCGACCACATTTCGCGGGTTATTCCGGGCTTCGAGAAGTTTAATGAGCAGCTGCGGCAGCCGGGTGGTTTCTACCTGCCCAATGGCCCCCGCGAGCGCAAGTTCACGACCAAGAATGGCATGGCGAACTTCACCACTACCGAGCTGGAGAAGTACAGCCTGGAGCCCGGCCAGCTCATCTTGATGACGGTGCGCAGCCACGACCAGTTCAACACGACCATCTATGACTACAACGACCGCTACCGGGGCATCCACGGCGAGCGCCGCGTTATTTTCATGAACAAAGAAGACATCGCCGAGCGTGGTCTAAAAGCCAAGCAGCCGGTCGATATCACGAGCCACTTCGAGGGGCAGCAGCGCACCGTAGAGAAGTTTTTGGTTATTCCTTACGACATTCCGAAGGGCAACGTCTCGGCTTACTTCCCCGAGGCTAACCCGCTGGTGCCCATTAGCAGCGTGGCCAAGGTGAGCAACACGCCCACCTCGAAATACGTGGTAGTGACGGTGGCGCCGGCCAAGGTCGAAAAAGCGCCGCAGGCCCAGAAGCAGCGGGCAGAAGCAGTGCCCGCCTAGGTATCGCTATTATTAAGAAAAAGCCCCTGGTAGTACGCCAGGGGCTTTTTCTTTCAAAAAACGCTTGCTGTGTGAGCGTAGCGAAGCAATCGTTTTAAGGCGCCAAACTGGGGCTAATGCAGGTAGCTATAGCAGATTAGCAAAATAATACTGCCGTTCGCTTGCGTCCTTACGTACTACTTCTACCTTGCGTCAAGCTAGGGCTTTACGCGCTGGCTATTCATGCTTACCTCTCTAAAATCCCACCTATGCCCAATTCTTCCGCTGGGCTGCTTGACCGCAGCCGCACCATTGCGCCGCCCGGCTACAACCGCTGGCTGGTACCGCCGGCCGCACTGGCCATTCACCTGGCCATTGGGCAGGCCTACGCGTTCAGCGTGTTTAACAAGCCCCTAGGGTCGCTCATCAGCGGCGACCCGGCCCATCCCGCGCCTACTGACTGGACGCCGGGCCAGATTGGCTGGACGTTCTCTATCGCCATTGTGCTGCTGGGCTTATCGGCCGCCATTTTTGGTAAGTGGCTCGAGCGCGTAGGGCCGCGCAAAGCCATGCTGGCCTCGGCGCTGTGCTTCGGGGGCGGGTTTTTAATTGCCTCGCTCGGCGTGCATTTGCACAATATCTGGCTGGTGTATTTCGGCTACGGTTTTGTGGGTGGCATTGGGCTGGGCATCGGCTACATCTCACCGGTGAGCACACTAATTAAGTGGTTCCCAGACCGCAAGGGCGTGGCTACGGGCATGGCCATCATGGGTTTTGGGGGCGGCGCCATGATAGGCTCGCCACTGGCCGTGGCGCTTATGAACCACTTTAAGGGCTCGGCACCGCAGGGCGTAGCGCCAACTTTTATTGTAATGGGTATCATTTATTTGCTCTTTATGCAGTGGGGCGTGTGGACCATCCGGGTGCCCGCCGACGACTGGAAGCCCGCCGGCTACGTACCCAGCGAGGAGCATAGTGCGCTTATCACTACCGGCAACGTATCGGCCGATAATGCCATCAAAACGCCGCAATTCTGGCTGCTGTGGGTAGTGCTGCTTTGCAACGTGACGGCCGGTATCGGCGTGCTCGAAACCGCCTCGCCGCTCATCCAGGAAACGTTCTCTGATGCTGCCATGGGGGCGGGCCGGGGCGTAACGGCCGCTGCTGCGGCGGGCTTCGTGGGGTTGCTGAGTTTGTTCAACCTGCTCGGTCGCTTCTTCTGGTCGTCGGCTTCAGACAAGCTAGGCCGCAAGCCAATATACCTTATCTACTTCGGCCTGGGCGTGGTGCTTTACTCGCTCATTCCAACGCTCGGACACAACCTCCAGCTCACGCTGTTCGTGGTAGTAGCCTGCGTGATTATCAGCATGTACGGCGGTGGTTTTTCCACCGCGCCGGCTTTCTTGTCCGACCTCTTTGGCAAGTACCAAGTGGGAGCCATCCATGGGCGTTTGCTCACGGCCTGGAGCACGGCAGGCGTCCTAGGTCCGCTCATCGTGCACAGCTTGTCGGAAGGCCGCAAGGCCGCTGGCTTCACCGGCGCGGCGGCGTACCAAACGGTATTTTACACCATGGCCGGCCTGCTGGCCGTGGGCTTCCTCGCTGACCTGGCCGTGACGGCCGTCAACGAGAAATACCAGGAGAAAGGCCCGGTTACCATCGAAGCGGGCGGCCACTAGGCTGCTGCTTATCACCTTTTAAGCTTGACTAGCGATGAATCCGAAACCAAATTCTACTGCCCCCGCTACCGAAGAGTCGGCCGGTGGCTCGACTATTCTGGCGTGGCTCTACGTGGGTATTCCACTGGCGTGGGGCGTTTCGCAAACGTTCATTAAAGCGCTGGCACTGTTTAAGTAAGCGCTTTGCAGCGAAAGTAAAAGCCCCGGCGCTCGGTGTGAGCGTCGGGGCTTTTTGTTTTAAGGCAGTGGTCGTTATTCTTGCCAGGGCCAGCGCCAGCGGTAGGCGCGGGCCTTAGCCTGCGGCTTTTGGGTAGGCGTTTGGCCTACCACTTGCACGTCCCAAATCAGACCTAGGGCGCGTAGGGTTGCAATCAAATACCAACCTAAGTCGAGTTCGTACCAGGCGGTGCTCATTTTAGCCGAGCTGGGGTGCGCGTGGTGATTGTTATGGAAGCCTTCGCCAAATGAGAGTGCACCCAGCACAAAGTTGTTGTAGCCGTGCTCGGTGGCATGGTCGATGTCGTAGCGGGCGTAGCCGTATTTGTGCGACACGAATCCCACAAACCAGTGCCCCAAGATGGTGACGCTGATGCGCAGGCACACGCATACTATCATAGTTTCAAAACCAAAAAAGCTCCAAATGAGAGCGGCTGCCCCCAGCACGTGCCAGTACCAGGTGCGCTCTAAAAATTGTAGCCACGGGTCGTACAGGTCTTCGGACGGAATGGCGTAGCGCGCCTCATCGGCGGGGCGCAGGGCCAGGTGCAGGTTCCAGCCGTAGTCGCGCCACATCGAGTGGTCGTAGCTGAAGTAGGCTGGGCAGTCGGGCCGATTTTGCCAGTAGTCGCGGAAGTAATGAACCCGCACCCACGACAATGGCCCGCCTAGGCCCGAATGCACAAAGCAATACGCCAAAAACCCACGCATGAGCCGCGAGCAGCGGTACGAGCGGTGAATAACGCCGCGATGCAGCCCAATGGAGTGGCCTAGCCCCACTGTAAAGACCGTGAGCGCCACCGAAGCCAAGCTACGTGGCAGCGAGAGCGACGACCAGCCCCAGACCAGTGCCGGAATTAGCATCAGGTAAAGCCAACTGGCTTTTAGCCAGCCAAACGCCAGCCTGTCGCCTGGAGCAACGCTGGCCGTAGGATTAAATAAGGGCATAGTTGGTGTATGCGTAGATAAGAAGCTGAATAATTAAGTCAGTGTGCTAAACACTGTCAAATATACAGTTCAGCCTATCTCGTCTATTACACTGTGCGCTTAGAAAATCAGTTAATTACGCTAAAAAAGCTGCCGGTTATCTGCCATTAGTATATGGGAGGCTATCCCCGATACGGCCACACTGGCCACGCCGTGCCCGCCGCAAAATGAGTAGCATCAGGCGCAAGCTCTAGCAAGCCATCAGCCGCCAGCAAGCCCGCTAGGTCGCCCGAGCCGGCGGTGGGTGCGGGGTGCGCCAGCAGGCGGCCATCGGGCGCGCTTTCGAGCCGCACAGCCAGAAAATAGGTAAGCGCTGGCTTGAATTCCACGGCCTCGGCCAACTCGGCGAAAACCAACGGCCTAGGGGCCGCCTGCTGGCACGCGCGCAGCCAGCCGCGCACGTAGCGGTAGTAGGCGGCGAACGTCGCCACCGGGTTGCCCGGCAGGGCAAACACCACCGCGCCGCCCGGCCGCTGCCCAAACCACAGCGGTTGCCCCGGCCGCTGCGCCACCCGGTGAAACAGCTCCGTAACATCTGACTCGCGCAGCGCCTGCGGCAAAAAGTCGGCCTTCCCCTTCGAAACGCCGCCGCTCAGTAGCACGGCGTCGTACTCGGCTAGTAGCGGCGGCAGGCTGGCTTTTAAGGTACCTAGGTCGTCGTCGAGGTGAAAAATGTCGCTCGTGGCTCCGTCTAGCGTCAGGGCTGCTTGCAGCATGTAGGCGTTGGAGCGCCGAATCTGGTGGGGGAGGGGCGCGTCGATTACGTCCACTATTTCATCGCCGGTGCTCACTACCGCTACCCTAGGGCGCCGGGCCACGGCCAGCGTAGCCGCGCCCACTGTGGCGGCCACCGCTATATCGGCGGGGCTGAGGACCAGGCCGGGAGCTAGGAGCAGGGTGCCCGCCGTTTGGTCGCTGCCTTGCGCGTGCACATTATGGCCCTGGCGGGGCGGTGCCACCCGCACGGTGGCCTGGCGGGTAGGGCTGTCCGTGAAGTCCATGTCCTCGTAGCGAATAACCGTGTCGGTGCCGGGCGGCAGGGCCGCACCGGTCATTATCTCAATGGCGGCTTGCGGGTTATGCAGCAGCTCAGGTACCGCGCCAGCTAGCTGCGTGCGCTCGATGGAGAAAGTAGTCTGGCCTGCTTCCAGCGCTGCAAAGCTGATGGCAATGCCGTCCATCGTCACGCGGTGGTAGGGCGGAAAGTCGCGGTCGGCAGTTATTTCCTGGCGCAATACGCGGCCTACGGCAGCGGCCAGCGGCACGGTTTCGGGGGGCAGGGGCCGGGCGGTGGCGAGAATCTGCTGGTAGGCGTCGGCGACGGAAATCATGGGCGAAGTAGCGCGAACGTAGTAGTTCGCGTAGGAGGACGGACTGAATGCAATGCGGGCGCACTGCCTGCTTGCATACGCGAACTACAAAGTTCGCGCTACGCTGTTACAGCCTTATGACTCCTCTGACTCCGCCCCGTACCAAGCACGCCGACCTCGCCCGACCCGACCTAGGCGATTTTGCCCGCCACGAGCTAGCCTTTCTGGGCGCGCCCTGCGGCGATATTCAGCGGCTCGCCGCTAGCCTCACGGCCGCGCTGGCGCCCGCCGGGCACCGCGTGGGCTATGTCGATGCCGACCACGCCAGCGGCGACGCCGACGAAGCCCAGACCCTGAGCCCGATGCTGCAAGCCGGCGCGGCCGTGGAAGTAACCGACAAAATCCACTTCCGCCGCCGCGACGAGCGCCGCGCGCTCGACCGCTTCTCACAGCCCGACCTGCTGGCCGGCACCAGCCTCGTGCTGGTGAACGGCAACCACTTCCGCGCCCGCCATCAAATCGTGCTCATCGACCCGCGCAAAACCCTAGCCCACAAGCTTGACAAGCTGACTGACGTGCAAGCCTTCGTATTCGCCGAAGGCGTAACCCAACTGCCTGACTACCTACAAGCGCACCTGCCGCACCACGCGCAGCTGCCACAGTTCGCACTGGCCGATGTGGCCGGCCTGGCCGCCTGGGTGCAGCAGTGGCTAGTGCGCCACCAGGCCCCGCTACGCGGCCTCGTGCTGGCCGGTGGCCTCAGCCAGCGCATGCAAACCGACAAAGGCCGCCTCCGCTATGGCCCCGAGGGCCGCGAGCAGCGCGAAGTAGCTGCCTCCCTGCTGGCTGAGGTTTGTCAGGATGTCTTCGTGTCGTGCCGCGCCGAGCAAGCGGCCGAGTTGCCCGCTGGCCTCCAGCCCTTGCCCGATGCTTTCCTAGGCCTAGGGCCGTTGGGCGGCATCTTATCGGCCTTCCGCCACGACCCCAACGCCGCTTGGCTGGTGCTGGCCTGCGACTTGCCTTTCTTGACCGCCGATGTGCTGCGCCAACTCGTGGCTGGCCGCCAACCCGCCCGCCTGGCCACCGCCTTCCAAAGTCCCGGCAGCGACTTTCCCGAGCCGCTCATCACCATTTTTGAGCCGCGCGCTTACCCTGAGCTGTTGCGTTTTTTGGGCCTAGGATATTCGTGTCCGCGCAAAATGCTCATCAACAGCGATGTGGAAGTATTACCCACGCCTGGCAGCGATGCGCTACGCAATGTAAATCCGCCCGCCGAGCGCGAGGCGGCGCAGCGGGAGCTGGCAGGCTAGTATACCTTTTTGCAATTGCCCGCCGCTCGTGTCACCCCACCCCCGGCCCCTCCCCTCCGGGAGGGGGGAGCCATACGTCAGCAGACGTTCGCTCGCGGTCGGCTCCC
>NZ_DASTEP010000032.1:0-29693 GCF_035709525.1 Hymenobacter sp.
CGTATCCATGCTGGCCGTGCCGTGGCGCAGCCCGCGCCAGGCCGCCGCGTAAAACCCGCTCCCGCCGAACAGCAGCACTGGCAGCGTGAGCAGCAGCAAAACGTAATTGAGCGCTGGCTCCGATACGCGGTGCATCAGGGCGGGCCACAGCATCAGCATACTCAGCGGCATGATGACGGCCGCCAGCCCAGCCGCGACCCAGAATCGGCGCTTGAGGTGCTGGTAGGCCAGGGCGCGGCGGGCGTCCAGCTCCTCATCGGTAGGTCCAAGTACCTCGGCAGCAGCTTCTTGGGTAGGGGCGGGCGGCGTGGCGGCTTCGGCCACTTGGTAGCCGGCGGCTTCTACGGCGGCTTTCAGGCGGGCGCGGTCGGCGAGGCCGGGTGCGAAGGCGACGGTGGCTTTTTCGGTGGCCAGGTTCACCTGGGCGCTTTGCACGCCGGGCGTTTTTTTGAGCGCACGCTCCACGAAGTTGGCGCAGGAGGCGCAGGTCATGCCCTCAATGGCGAGGGTGGCCGTTTCGACGGGGCCGGGCGCGGGCTCGGCGGGAGGCGTTATGGTAGGAGGGAAGGGCTGCATGAGAAAAGCGCGCGAACGTGAGCGTTCGGCTGGCGCTGACCTTACAACAGCCAGGGCGGGGCAATTGGCTTCGCCCGGTAGTGCATAATTGCGGAGCCCAGTTCGTAAGATTTTGGCCCTGGTACGGTTTAGCGACTCTGCGAGGGGCGGGCTGCTCGCCGTAAGAAAGGCTCGCCGCCCAAAGAGCGAAAAGCCGGCAGCCCGCCCCATGTAGCGCCAAGGGCAGCTACTACTGCGGCACGCGGCAGCGCTCTATCTGGCGGGCGTGGTAGCGGAAGCGCAGCCAGCCAATCAGCATAAACACTGCCGCCGCGCCCAGCGCCCCGAAGCCCAGCGCGTGCGCCCGGCGCGGCTCTAGCTGCAATAAAGCCAGCCCGAAGCCCACCAGCGCCAGGCTGGTCCGCACGTAGGTGAGCAGCGTGCGCTCGTTGGCGAGGCGGGTGCGGGCGGCGGCCAGCTGCTGCTGGTCGTAGGGCGGGAGGGAGCTCACGGGCAGCTACTTAACCAAAAATCTTGACCTGTTCGCCCTTGCGCTTGGTGCGCAGGTGCTGGCGGATAATCTGCTGAATGTCTTTGTTATCAGCATACGGCTTCACTGCGTCGCGGAAATCAGCCAGCTTGCGCGCCGTAAACGTCTCATCGACGTAGCCGAAGCCCACGTAGCGGCCGTTTTCGACCACTACCAGCGACTTCTCCTCGGCCCGACGGCCGGCCCCGATTACCACGAACGACTCGTGCTCGTAGGTAATGCTGTCGATGGCCTCGTCTACGCGCAGGTTGTAGGTTTCGGGGGCTTCCTGGCCCACGCAGGCACCCTGGCAGCGGTGCACCTGGTAGTCGAAGCACGCGCCCTGGGTTTTGTAGAGGCCGCACAGCTTCTGGCACAAGTTGTACTTCGCAACCTTATGGTAGAGAAAGCCTTGGGCCTTATACTGGTTGCCGAGCGCGATGATGGGAATCTCCGAATTGCGGGCGTCGGCGCGGCCGTAATAGAGGCGCTTGTAGCCGTTTTCGTCGGTTTTGAGGTAGATGCCGGCCGGAAACACCGAGCGCCGCTGCGCCCGATTATACGCCGGCTTGAGCTGCTTGATGAGGTGCGACTCGTAGAGCAGCGCCACCAGCTCCGAACCCGTCAGCTCCCAGGTGATGTCGGCAATGGAATTCTTGAAATCCAGACTTTTGCGCGACTTCACATCCACCGCGAAGTGCTGCTGAATGCGCTTGTAGATGTTGATGCTTTTGCCGACGTAAATCACCTCGCCGGCCTCGTTGTGGAAGTAGTACACGCCCGTTTCCTGTGGCAAGGAGGCTACCTTCTGGGGCGTGATGAGCGGCGGCAGCAAAGCCGTTTTGATGGCCTCGGCCACGGCCGTGACGCGGCGGGCGCTGGGCTTTTTGGTGGCGGGCGTAGCCGAGCGGCCGGCCGGGGCCAGGGCATCTACGCGGGCCAGGGCGTCGGCGTCGGTGGCCTCGGCGTTCTCAGCGTCCTGGGTTATTTTGAGCAGGCGGCCGAAAAGGATAGCCGTAGCCTCGGCGTCGCCGGCGGCGCGGTGCCGGCCGTTGAGCGGGATGCCGATATTCTGGCACAGCTTGCCCAGGCTGTAGCTCGGCTGGCCAGGGATGAGCGAGCGCGAGAGGCGCACGGTGCACAGCGTTTTGCGCGAATAATTATAGCCGAGGTCGGCAAATTCCTTTTTCAGAAAGGAGTAGTCGAACCGCACGTTGTGCGCCACGAATACGCAGCCTTCGGTCATCTCGACCACCTTGCGCGCTACCTCGTGAAAGCGCGGCGCATCGGCCACCATGTCGTTGGTAATGCCCGTGAGCTGGGTGATAAACGGCGGGATGGCCCGGCCGGGGTTTATTAAAGTAGTGTAAGAGTCAACTACTTGCTGGCCGTCGTGCACAAAAATGGCTAGCTCCGTGATGCGGTCGTTAGCGGGCTGGCCGCCGGTGGTTTCAAGGTCAATTATCGCGTACAAGGGCGGCGGGAGTTCGGGAGAGCTATGCTAACAAAGTTAGGGGCGGGGTTGGTTGCATAGCGCGAGGAACCTCACCCCCCGGCCCCCTCTCCAAAAGAGAGAGGGAACCGACCGCGAACAAGTGCAAGTCAGCGTCAAATGGCGTTATCAAAAAGCGTCAGGCTCCCCCTCTTTTTTGGAGAGGGGGCCGGGGGGTGAGGTTCACGCGAGCTGTACAAAAAAAGGCCCACCAATCCGGCGGGCCTTTTTCAAAAAAAGCTAAAAAACCTTAGCTGTTCTTGTTCTGCGACAGCCAGTTTTTGGCTTGCAGCACGGCATCGTGCTGCTGTTGGAATACCGTTTTGGCACCGGCCGGAATATCCTGGGCCGACAGGGCGGTTTCGTAGGCTTTCAGGGCAGTGGCTTCGCCGGTTTCGGCGGCTTCGAGCACCGACGAGTCGCTGCCGCCGGTGAAGGCCGACTTGATGTTAATCCAGCCGCGGTGCACGGCGGCGGCGGCATCGGTGGCTACGCTTTCGATGGTCGTTTCTTCTTTGGCCTCAATGCCGTACTGCTTGGCGTAGCCTTCGAGGTCCGACACAAAGCCGGCGCGCTGCTGGGCGTACTCGCTGAGCTTCGACTTCAGCTCGGGGCTGCTTACTTCTTCAGCGGCTTCCTGGTAGCCTTTGGCCGAAGTGCGGTTGAGGTTGAGAATGTCGGTGAAGGCGCGGGTGATGGTTTCGTTGGCCATGACTTGAAAAGGAAATTTAAAAGAAAAAGAAGGGTGGCGGTTAAGCCGTTGGTGCGTCATTGTACGGGGGCTGCGGGCGGGTGGCTGACTTTGCGGCGTGCAAAATTTTGGCCTTAAAGTACCGCGCAGCTTAGGCGCGGCGCGGCTGGGGCATGGGCGGCAGCTTGGGCTCGGGCGCGAGCGGCGGGCGCTTGCCGCGCACCTGGTCCCAGAGTTTGGCTAAGAAGCCGCGGTCGTCGCTGGAGTCTTTTGGGGTGGCTTCGCCGTCGCCTACGTCGCCCAGCAAAAAGCCCCAGGGCTCGGTGGCCTTGTTGGCATCGAGCACTACCTTAATAACAGCCGATAGCGGCACGCTTAGTATCATACCCGGCGTGCCCCAGAGCTGCGCACCCAAAATGAGAGCGATGATGGCCGTGAGCGGATTCAGACTAACCTTGGAAGCCGTAATGAGTGGAGCCAGAATGTTATCCGAAATAAATTGCACCAGCATAAATACGCCGATAACCAATAGCCCGTGCGTGAGCGAGCCAGTTTCGACGTAAGTGATGAGGGCCGGAATAATGGAGCCCACGATGATGCCGATGTAGGGAATGACGGCCAGCACCGAGGCAAAAACGGCGAAGAAAATGGCGTATTTCACGCTCAAGGCCAGCAGCCCGATGGCGTTCATAATCGACACCACCACGATAACCGTGAACAAACCCGACATGTAGCCCTGCACCACGTTCTGAATATTATCGACGGTGTGCAGCACCACGGTGCGCTTGTCGGGCTCTACGAAGCGGAACATGAACTGCCGCAAGTGGTCGCGGTAGTACAAGAAACAGAAGATGTAGATGGGCACCAGGGTCACGGTGCTCAGCACGCCGAGGGTCGTATTAAGTGTGGAACCCAGATACTTGCTCGATTGCTTTTGCAGGGCATCCAGCGACGAATTGATGACCTCGTCGTGGCTCATGGGCTGAAAGTGGAAGCGCTGGGCCAGCTGCTGCTGCGTCTGGTCGAAGAGCACGACGAGCTTGCTTTGGATGAGCGGTAGCTCGCCGCGCAGCCCTACTATCTGGGTGCCAAAAAAGGTGAACAGCCCCGCCAGCCCTAGTACTACCAATAGGATGGAAGCAAAGATGGCGAGCATGCGGGGCCAGCGCCACTTTTCGAGCTTGGTCACGAGTGGCATCAGCAAGAGGCTCAGCAAGATGGCGTAGATGAGCGGTAGTATCAGGTCGTCGAGCTTGTGCAGCACGAACACCAGCAGCGACAGCCCGATGAGCAGAAACGTGTAGTGCACCACGGCCGGCTGCTTTATCTCGGTAGGGGCGTGGTTGAACGACTGGCCGGGTAAATTGCGCGGCTGGTTGAACTGGTTGGGCGGGGGAAGCATGTAACGTGTTGGGTTATGAATTTTGAGTTATGAGTTGAGTTCGCCGCGTGAACCTTGCGGCCCCGACGAGGGTTGAAAAACCAACGCCATTGGCACCAGTAAACTAATTAAACTGGCAAGTAAAGGTTGATTAACGCCGCGTTAAGCGTTACTTTTACCGAATAACTGCCCTCCCATACGGATTTCAGGCGCGCGCAGCTAAGCGCCACGCTCAGCCAGCAGCGCCCTAGCCTAGCCAGCCCGGCGCAGCCGGGCGTATCCGTTAAATCCTAAAAATCCGTTTGAATCTGCGATGAGTGAACAGCAAGTACTTGCCCCCGCCCACGGCTACACCGAAGACAGCATCCGCTCGCTCGACTGGCGCGAGCACATCCGGTTGCGGCCGGGCATGTACATCGGCAAGCTGGGCGATGGCAGCTCCTACGACGATGGTATCTACGTGCTGGTGAAGGAAGTAGTCGATAACTGCATCGACGAGCACGTGATGGGCTACGGCCGCACCATTGAAATAAAAATATCCGAAAGCAAGGTGCAGGTGCGCGACTACGGCCGGGGCATTCCGCTGGGCAAGGTGGTCGACGTGGTGAGCAAAATCAACACCGGCGGCAAGTACGACTCGAAGGTATTTCAGAAGTCGGTGGGCCTCAACGGCGTGGGTACCAAGGCCGTGAATGCGCTCAGCAACTTCTTTCTGGTGCAAAGCGTGCGCGACGGGCAGCTCAAGGCGGCCGAGTTTTCGCAGGGCCAGCTCGTAAATGACCCGCAGCCTCAGAAAACCAGCCAGCGCAACGGCACGCTCATCACGTTTCAGCCCGACGATACGATTTTCAAGAATTACGTCTTCCGGCCCGAATACCTCGAAAGCCAGATTCGCAACTACTGCTATCTAAATGCGGGCCTAGTCATTCACTTCAACGGCCAGAAATACGAAGCCAAAAACGGCCTTTTTGACCTGCTGAACGACAAAACCGACCCCGAGGCGCGGCGCTACGACATCATCCACCTGAAAGGGGAGGACATCGAGATGGCGCTGACCCACGGCAACGACTACGGCGAAGAGTACTACTCGTTTGTGAACGGGCAGTACACCACGCAGGGCGGCACGCACCTGGCGGCCTTCCGCGAGGCGGTGGTGAAGACGGTGCGCGAGCACTATAAAAAGGAGTACGACGCGGCCGACATCCGGGCCAGCATTATCGGGGCCATTTCGATACGGGTGCAAGAGCCGGTGTTTGAAAGCCAGACCAAAACCAAGCTCGGCAGCATCAACATGGAGCCCGAAGCCGAAACCGCGCGCCCGGTGCGCGGCTTCATCATCGACTTCGTAAAAGAGCACCTCGACAACTACCTGCACAAAAACCCGGCGGTGGCCGAGGCGCTCAAAAAGCGCATCGAGCAAAGCGAGCGCGAGCGCAAGGACATGGCCGGCGTGAAAAAGCTGGCCAACCAGCGCGCCAAAAAAGCCAACCTGCACAACCGCAAGCTGCGCGACTGCCGCTTTCACCTAGGCGAAAACGCCAAGGACGGGGCCGAAAAAGAGCAACTGACTACTCTGTTCATTACGGAAGGCGACTCGGCCAGCGGCAGCATCACCAAGAGCCGCAACGTGGAGTTGGAGGCCGTGTTCAGCCTGCGCGGCAAGCCGCTCAACTGCTTCGGGCTCAAGAAGAAAATAGTGTATGAGAACGAGGAGTTCAACCTCTTGCAGCACGCCCTCAACATTGAGGAAGGGCTGGAAGGGCTGCGCTACAACCGCGTGGTAATCGCCACCGACGCCGACGTGGATGGGATGCACATCCGGCTGCTGCTGCTCACGTTCTTCCTGCAATTCTTCCCCGACCTCGTGCGCAACGGGCACGTGTACATCCTGGAGACGCCGCTGTTCCGGGTGCGGAATAAGAAGGAAACCATCTACTGCTACTCGGAAAGTGAAAAGCAGGAGGCCATGCGCAAGTTGGGCCGCAACCCCGAGGTAACGCGCTTTAAGGGGTTGGGCGAAATCTCGCCCGACGAGTTCGGCAAGTTTATCGGCGAGAATATTAAGCTGGAGCCGGTCATTTTGCAGTCCGACCGCTCGGTGCAGCAGGTGCTGGCCTACTACATGGGCAAGAATACGCCGGCCCGCCAGGAGTTTATCATCGACAACCTGCGCCTGGAAAAAGACCTGGTGACGAGCGACACGCTGCCCGAGCCCGAAATCGCGCTGGCGTAGTTGAAAATTAATGAAACCAAAACCCGCTGTATTTCGTAGCGACCCTTATGCCCCTTCACCACCTCATCTACGAGAGCCAGGCTACAAGGCCTTTCACCGAAGCTGAACTAGCGAATTTGCTGCAACAAGCCCGCCAGCATAATGAGGCCAATGGCCTGTCGGGCATTCTGCTTTATGCCAGCGACGGGCGCTTTGTGCAGGTGCTGGAAGGGGAGGTAGACGAGGTGCATGAGCTGTATTTCATGCACATCTCGCGCGACAAGCGCCACGAGCACCTGACGCTGCTGGCCGATGGCCGCCTCAGCGAGCGGCGCTTTGCCGAGTGGCGCATGGGGTTTCGGTCCGCTACGCCCGAGGCGCTGGCCGAGCTCACCGGCCACGTGAGCACCGCCGACGCTACCTTTCTATTGCCCTCGCTGCCTCACCTGCCCAACGCGCTACTCGATAAGCTGCTCGACTACGTGCAGTACGCGCCCGTGAACCCGGCGCTGGAAGAAGTGAGCTATTAGCTAAGCCGAAATAATCGCCTGCCAGGCCCCCGTTCGCACGCCGGACGGGGGCTTTTTTATGCCCCAAAACGACTTGGCCGTGGCCGGTGAGCGTGGGCCAGCAGCGCTGGTAAGCGGCAAGTTATTCAGCCGAGGTACTCCTTTTGATGTCAGCTTCAAGTAGGCATTTCTATCTTGTTCGAAATTCCGATTTTCAACCCGGTTTATCCTACAATCCTCACCCCGCATGAAGAAAAAATTACTCCGCGCCCAGCCTAGCCACTGGGGCCTGGGCTTGCTGCTAGCCACCGGGCTGCCCGCCGCCGCCCAAACCGGCGCGCCGTATTTCAGCGCCGACGGTGCAGCCACGCGGCTGGCCGCCGCCGCGCCGCTGGCCGGGCAGCTGCGGCACTACCGCGCCTACACCCTCGACCTGGCCGGCCTGCGCCGCAGCCTGGCTGGGGCGCGGCTGCGCACGGCCGGCGCGCCCGTTACCTTGCTGCTGCCCCAGCCCGACGGCACCACCCAGCGCTTCGCGGTGTGGGAAGCGCCGCTGCTAGCGCCCGCGCTGGCGGCCAAAAACCCGAGTGTTCGCACCTACGGCGGGCAGGGCCTCGACGACCCCACGGCCCGCCTGAGTTTGACCGTGAGCACCGCCGGCCTGATGGCCCAGGTACTCACTGACCAGCCCGGCGGGGCCGTGTACCTGGAGGCAGCCAGCAAAGACGATGCCCTACACATCGTGAGCTACTACGCTCAGGATGTGCTGCCGGGCAAGGCGAGCCCCAGTGCCTGCGGCACCACCGTGCTGCCCGACGTGCCCCAGCCGCCGCCCGCGCGCCCGCGCGGCGGGCCCAGCGCCACGGGCGCTAAAACCAGCGCCATTACCCAGCCCATCGGGCCTACGCTCACGGTGTACCGGCTCGTGGTGTCTACTACTAAGGAGTACAGCGCCAGCGTGCACAGCGCGGCCAACGGCACCGACTCGACCGACGTGCTGACGAACGTGGTGGCGCTGGTGAACAACGTGCGGACTATTCAGGAGCGCGACCTGGCTGTGTCGATGACGCTGGTTAATTACAAGTTTTACAACACGGTAGTGACTGGTAATTACAACCAGACCAGCGACCAGCAGATGATACAGCAAAACCGTATCAACATGGAGACGCGCTTCGGGGCCAGTTCCTTCGACCTGGGACACCTGTTTGCTTCCAGCAGTAGCGGTTTGGCTTACGTGGGAGTAGTGGCCAACCCCAATACGAACTCGCCTTACATCACCACTGTGCCTACCACCGTGCCCACTTCTGGCCCCGACCGCACCTACAAGGCCGGGGCAGTGTCGGGCAATGGGGGGCGCAATTCCTCGCTGGCTTATTTTTCAACCAGCGTGATTGCCCACGAGATGGGCCACCAGTTTTCGGCTCGGCATACCTTCAATGGCGGCTGCGCGCCCAACCGCACGGCCACCACGGCCTGGGAGCCGGGCAGCGGCTCCACCATCATGTCGTATGCCGATGTGGGCTGCGGCGCTACCATCGAGCCGCGCAGCGATGCCTACTACCACGCCGGCTCCATCGACCAGATGCGCAGCTACGTGGAGGCTATTACCACCGCTTATTCGGCCGGCACTACCTACAACTCGGGCAATACGCCGCCCACCATCACGGTGCCGGGCAATAAAACCATTCCGCAGGGCACGCCCTTCCGGCTCGTGGCCGATGGCAGCGACGTGAACGCCGCCGACGTGCTGCAATACAACTGGGAAGAGCTGGACACGGGCTCGCTGGCCAACGTAACCGACCCGCAGGTGGCGGGCGATAATTTTCCGCTGTTTCGCTCCATTTTGCCCAGCACCAGCGGGGCCACGCGCTACTTTCCGCGCCTGAGCTACCTCGGTGGCTCGCCCACGGCCAGCACCAATGCCAGCGAGCGCCTGCCCACCGTGGCCCGCACGCTCAGCTTTAAATGCACCGCCCGCGACTACCACACCGGCACCGGCGCGGCCTACAGCGCTACCGCCAGCGGCATCGTGGGCGGCGTGACGGAAAGCAGCCTCGTAACCCTGACCGTGAGCGCGGCCAACAGCACGCCCTTTGCCGTGCTGGCCCCCAACACGGCCGTGAAATGGGTGGCCGGCTCGACCCAAACCATTAGTTGGAACGGCGTGGGCACCAAAACCTCGGCCGTTAACTGCCAGGTAGTCAACATCCGCCTCAGCACCGATGGCGGCGCGACGTACCCCACCGTGCTGGCCGCCAACGTGCCCAACGTGGATGGCACGGGCTCGGCCAGCATCGCGGTGCCGGCTAACCTGAATACCACTACCGCCCGCATTATGGTGGAGGCGGCCGACAACTACTTCTTCGATATTTCGGATACCAATTTCACCATCACTACCGGCCCCGTGGCGCAGAGCCTCAGCCCCGCCAGCGGGCCGGTGGGCACGGTCGTGACGATAGCCGGCGACAACTTTGGTACCTCGGCCGCTGACCTCAGCGTGACCTTTGCCAGCCTCACGGGCACGGTGGCGGGCACTATCACCAGCGTCAGCAACGGCAGCATTCAGGTAACGGTGCCGGCCACCGCCCTCACCGGCTCGGTGGTGGTGACGCGCACCGGCGCGGCGGCCGGCACCAGCACGGCGGGCACCTTCAGCGTGACGCCACTAGTGAGCAGCCTCAGCCCCACTTCGGGAACCGAGAACAGCGTCGTGACCATCTCGGGTACTGGCCTGGGCAATGCCATCTGGGTATCATTCAACGGCGTGCGGGTGCAGAGCCGCAATTTCACCAGCACCAACTACACCACCCAGCCCAACACCATCACCCTGAACGTGCCCCTCGGGGCCTCGACCGGGCCGGTAGTAGTGGCCACGGCAGGCGGCCCCAGCAATAATACGGTCGTGTTCACCGTGACCTCGTTCAGCTTCAGCCCGCTGGCGATGAGCCCGCCCTCGGGCACCGGCGCGGCCAGCGAGGCCGCTAACATCGTGGCTACCCTCACCGCCGCGCCCAATACGCCGGCTGCCGCTACGCCCCTCAAGGTGAGCAGCTTGCAAGCAGGTGGCCGCCGGGCCGGTACTACCACCGCCAGCGGTAATACGCTGGTGTTCGACCCGACCGCTAATTTCCGGGCTGGTGAAGTGGTGCAGGCTACCCTCACCACGGCCGCTACGTCGGGCACCGCTGCTACCGCACTATCGCGTCCCTACGTCAGCCAGTTTACCACCCGCGCCCGCCAGGCTACCGGCGTGGGCACCAGCGTCGACTACACGGCCGGCGTGGGCGTCCGCCCCGAAAGTATCGTGGCTGGCAACCTCAACGCCGACCCCGCCCTGGACCTCGTGATGGTGAACCGCACCGACAACACCGTGAGCGTAATGCTGAACAACGGCACGGGCACGGGTTTCGTGGCCGCGGCCGGCAGCCCCATCGCGGTGGGCGCCACGCCGCTGCACGCCCTGCTGGCCGACCTCGATAACGACGGCAACCTTGACCTCATCGTAACCTGCTCCAGCGGCACCATCAACCTGCTGAAAGGCAACGGCGATGGCACCTTCGCGGCACAGGCCAGCCTCACCGGCCAGGGCGCGCTCTCGATGACCGCCGTGGGCGACCTCAACGGCGATGGCAACCTCGACCTGGTAACTTCGGCCGGCACCAGCACCGTGGCCCGCGCCCTCGTGAGCCTGGCCAACGTGGATGCCAGCGGCAACGGCAATTTCACCTTCACTACCACGCCGTACAACAACCTGGAGCTGGGCACGCAGTCGGTAGTGCTGGCTGATTTCGACGAAGATGGCCGCCTCGACCTGGCCGCTGGCAACAACACGGCGGGCACCGTGAGCGTGCGCTTCGGCGACGGGACCGGCGCGTTTGCGGGCAGCCTCAGCCTCACCGCCACTGGCATCAACCAGGTAGTAGCGGCCGACCTCACCGGCGACGGCCACCTCGATTTGGCTTCCGTCAATACCTTCGACGCTACCAACGGCCGGCCCGTGCAATTCTGGATAGGGAGCGGTAACGGCACCTTCAGCGCATCCAGCCGGCTCGCGCCCAGCGTGTTTGCCTACACCCTGAGCACCGGCGACTACAATGGCGACGGTATCATCGACGTGATTGCGCCGCGTGCGGGCTCCAATGCCGGCGGGGTCGATATTTTCAGCTACAACGCCGCCTCGGCCTCGTTTACGGGCCCCATCACCCGCTCCGCGCAGGGTGCGCAGCCCCGCCACGTAGCGGTAGCCGACATCAACAATGACCAAGCGTTGGACTTCGTGACCGCCAACTCGGTGGGCGGCAACAGCTTCAGCACGACGCTGGGCACGGCCGGCGTAGCGCTGGCCACCACGCCGGCTGCCGCCCGCGCGGCGGGCGAGCTGCACCTGTACCCCAACCCGGCCCGTGGCACCGTCACGGTGGCGCTGGGTAGCGGGGCGACTACCGCCCCGCTGCAAGTGCTCAATGCGCTGGGCCAACTGGTGCTGAGCCGCCCCGCGCTGGCCGCCGGCCAGGCAGCGCAGCTGCCGCTGGCCGGCCTCGCGCCGGGCCTCTACGTGGTGCGCTGCGGCGCGCTACGCCAGCGTCTGGTAGTCGAATAGGCAACTCAAGGTTGGTTTGAGAGCCCTCGCCCCGTACCGGGCGAGGGCTTTTTGGTTATAAAGATTATGCAAGCCTGAGAAAACAGAGAAATAGCTGGTGCTAGCTAAATTAGTGGCCTCAGCGTCGGCGGTAGCTAATATTATTGGGAACTTTCCGGCGCGAGACTGCTTTTCTAAAAAGGCGATTTTCGCCCATTTTCAAGGTACTTTTGCCGGTTGACTGCCGACTTATTACGTTTTCCCTCGTGGCTCTTTTCGATACTCCCGCCTCCGACGCTTCCGAACCCGATTATCTTCAGCCTGGCGACTCGCTGGATTTCAACCTGGGCCATCCCTCCGGCGAAGCGCTCGATGCCGCCGCCGAAAGCCCGGCAAGTGAGGTCGATACCGAGGCGGTGGAGATGGTAGGCAACGCACTTTTTGACGAAGAAAACCAGCCGGAAACCGACGCCGACGCGCCCACCGAGGGCGAAGAAGCCGAGCCCGACTCGCCCGCCGAAGCGGCGGAAGAGGAAAGCGACGAGGATACCAAATTCGCCCCCGGCGAGGCCGTGCACGACCTCACGAGCGTGCGCGGCATGTACCAGAACTGGTTTCTGGACTACGCCAGCTACGTGATTCTGGAGCGCGCTGTGCCAGCCGTGGAAGATGGCTTGAAGCCCGTGCAGCGCCGCATCCTGCACGCGATGAACGAGATGGACGACGGCCGCTTCAACAAAGTGGCCAACGTGATTGGTCAAACCATGCAGTACCACCCGCACGGCGATGCCAGCATCGGCGACGCGATGGTGAACCTGGGCCAGAAGGACTTGCTCATCGAAACGCAGGGCAACTGGGGCGACGTGCGCACCGGCGACTCGGCCGCCGCGCCGCGCTACATCGAGGCGCGCCTGAGCAAGTTTGCGCTCGAAGTCGTGTTCAACCCTGACATCACGGAGTGGCAGATGAGCTACGACGGCCGCAAGCGCGAGCCCATCGCGCTGCCCGTCAAGTTTCCGCTGCTGCTGGCGCAGGGCGTGGAAGGTATCGCGGTGGGTCTGAGCACCAAGATTATGCCGCACAACTTCCGCGAGCTGTGCCAGGCGAGTATCGACGTGCTGCGCAAGCGCGAAATCCGGCTTTACCCCGACTTTCCGACCGGTGGCCTGGCCGACATCAGCAACTACCAGAGCGGGCAGCGGGGCGGTAAAATCCGGCTGCGGGCCACGATTGAGAAGGTCGATAAAACGCTGCTCGTTATTCGCGACATTCCGTACGGCACCACTACTACGGCGCTGATGGAGAGCATCGTAAAGGCGAGCGAGGCCAATAAAATCAAGATAAAAAAGGTGGTAGACAACACCGCCGCCGACGTCGAGATTCAGGTGCAGCTGCCGCCCGGCATCAGTCCCGACCTCACCATCGACGCGCTCTACGCCTTCACGGACTGCGAAATTTCGATTTCGCCCAACACCTGCGTCATCATCGACGACAAGCCGCGCTTCGTGGCCGTGGAGGACATGCTGCGCCTGAGCACGGCCAAAACCGTGCGCCTGCTGGAGCGCGAGCTGGAAATCCGGCAGCAGGACTTGCAGGAAAAATGGCACTCGGCCTCGCTGGAGAAGATTTTCATCGAAAACCGCATCTACCGCAAAATCGAGGAGTGCGAGACCTGGGAGCAGATTCTGGAAACCATCGACGCCGGCCTCAAGAAGTTCGTGCGGGTAGAAGGGGAGAAGCTGAAAGCCAACGACTCGCGCATTGTGCTGCGCCGCCCGGTGAACGAGGACGACCTCACGCGCCTGACCGAAATCCGCATCAAGCGCATCTCGAAATACGACGGTTTCAAGGCCGAGGAATACATCCAGAAGCTCGATGCGGAGCTGGCCGAGGTGGCCGACCACCTGGCCAACCTCACGCGCTACGCCATTGCGTACTTCGAAAACCTGCTGAAAAAGTACGGTGCCAAGCGTGAGCGCAAAACCCAGCTCCGGACCTTCGATGTGGTTACGGCTCAGAAGGTTGCCATTGCTAATCAGAAGCTCTACGTCAACCGTCAGGACGGCTTCGTGGGCTACGGCCTGAAGAAGGACGACAAGGCCGAGTTCATCGTGGACTGCTCGGACCTGGACGACATCATCGCCATCAAGCGCGACGGGACGTTTGTGGTGACGCGCATTGCCGAAAAGACTTTTGTGGGCAAAGACATCCTGCACGCCGGGGTCTACAACAAAAACGACGACCGGCTGGTGTACAACATGGTGTACGTGGATGGCGCGAGCGGCATCAGCTTCGCCAAGCGCTTCCTGGTTTCGGGCATCACCCGCGACAAGTCGTATGACCTGACCAAGGGCACCAAGGGTACTAAAACACTGTACCTCACGGCTAACCCGAACTCGGAAAGCGAGATTGTCACCATTCAGCTGTCCAATAAGGCGCAGGCGCGGGTCAAGCAGTTCGACTTCGACTTTGCCGACCTGGCCATCAAGGGCAAGGGCTCGATGGGCAACATCGTGACCAAGCAGCCCATCAAGCAGATTACCCGCAAAGCCGTGGGTGACAGCACGCTGGGCGGGCGCGACGTGTTTTTCGATAGCGTAGTAGCTCGCCTCAAGCACGAGGCGCACGGCCGCTATCTCGGCGCATTCGACACCGACGACGCCATTCTGGTAGTGTTCAAGGACGGTTCCTATGAATTGCAGGCTCCCAACCTGAATACGCATTTCGACCTGCCCAACATTGTGCTGCTGCGCAAGCTGGAACCCGATACAGTGGTGAGTGCCGTATATCTCGATGGCGAAACCAAAACGCACTATGTCAAGCGGTTCAAGATTGAAACCAGTACACTCGACAAGCGTTTCACCTTCATTTCGGAAAGCAAGGGCTCGAAGCTGCTGGCCGCTACCGCCTTTGCCGAGCCGGAGATAGAGGTAGGCTTCCAGCGCGATAAAAAGGCCGATAAGGAAAAGGAAATAATCCGCCTCGACCAGTTTATTGAAGTGAAAGGCTGGAAGGCAATGGGCAACAAGCTCAACTACTTCAGAATAAACGGCCTGACGCTACTCACCGACGAAGGCCCCGAGCCTGCCCGCCGCGAAGCCAAGAAGCGCGGCGCAGCCGCGCCCAAGCCCGAAGAAGCCGCGGCTGAGCCCGCCGCGACTACCCCCGCCGAGCCCACGGGCGCGGTCGAAATCACGGCCGAGGAGGTAGCGCAGTCGCAGGCCCTGCTCCAGCGGCGGCCCAAGGCGCAACTGGGTTTGTTTTAGCGCGGGCACTTGACCGGGGTTATTACCGTTGAGATGCGTATGGTGCGAGTTGCGAAAGTGCTGCTACTGGCGCTCGGCCTGGCCGGGCTGGGCGGCGCGCGCGCCGCTCATGCCCAAAAAACGACCACGTCGCAACCCTCGCCGCCCGCCACGCCCGAGCCTATTGAGCTAACCAACGCGCAAAAGAAAAAAGCTTCCCAGGCGCCCGACTCGGTGCGGCTGCGGCAGCACCTGCGCAACGCCAACGCACTGCAAGCCAAGTATAAAGACTCGGAGGCGCTGGCCGAATACCAGGCGGCGCTCAAGCTCGACCCGCAGCACTACCAGAGCCTTTGGCGGGCCGCCGCGCTGAGCGTGAGCATCGGCAACCGCTACTCGGACGAAACGCGCAAGAGCGCTTACTTCGACGCGGCGCAGGACTACGCCAGCCGGGCGCTGGCCGTGCAGGCCGACGGCGGTGAAAGCAACTACGTGATGGCGCTGGCGCTCTTCAGCCAGGCGGGCCTGCTGAGCGCGCGCGACCGGCTGCGGATTTTTAAAAAAATCCGGCCGCACGTATTTCTGGCCACCGAGTGCCGGCCCGATTTGGCCGAGGGCTGGCAACTGCTGGGCCGCTGGTATTACCGCGTAGCGCACTACAACGTGCTGGAAAAAACGTTTTCGCGCGTGTTTCTGGGCGGCTACCCGCAGGGCGCTACCTCCCAGAAAGCCATCGACGCGCTGGAAACCGCCCGCCGCCTCGACCCGGCGCGTATTCAGTACTACTACGATTTGGCGCGCATTTACAAGTACCAGGGCCGGCGACGGCGCGCTATCGCCATTTTGCAGGAGGCGATTAAATTGCCCGCTTACACCAGCGAAGACCTGACTATCAATCGCTTGTGCCAGCAGCTGCTGCCGCCGCTGGTGCGCGCCGCCGCCCGCCGCGACCGCCTGCACGCCCGCTGGTACGACGGCCTGCGAATGGGGGAGGGGCGCGATAAGTAAAAGCCGCGGGCCGCGCCACTACGCCAAAGCTTGCTGAAATTTGCGCCGCGCGCCCGGCCACCGGTTGCGCTCTCTTTTATGTCTTCTTTTTCGCGCCCTTGGCCCTTTGTGTTTCTACTGCTCGCGGCGGCCTGCCAAAGCGCGCCTACCGAGCGTCCCGACACGCTCGTGGACCTCTCGACGGTGCAGAGCGGCCCCCGCGTGCAGGCCGATGAGCTCGACGGGGCCATCCGGCAGCAGCCCGACAACACCGGCCTGCTAGCCCGCCGCGCCAGCCTGCGGCTGGCGGCCGGCCAGCCCACCGCCGCCCTGCGCGACGTAGAGGCCGCCCTCGCCATCGACGACACCGATGGCGAACTGCATTTTTTGCAGGCCCGCGCCCTGCGGGCGCTGGGGCAACTGACCCAGGCGCTGGCCGCCGCCCGCCGCGCCGCCCAAAATGGCTTCAACTCGCCCGAGCTACCGCTCTTAGAGGGTGAAACTCACCTGGCGGCCCGCCAGTACGAAGCTGCCCTCGAAAGCCTCGACCGTACCCTGCTCCTCGACCCCGACCAGCCGGCCGCGCTCTTTTACAAGGGCTTGGCCTACGCGGCTACGGCCGACACGGCCCAGGCGCTCGACTACCTGCAAGCCGCCCGCGCCCGCGACCCGCGCCAGCCCGAGATTCTGCACCAACTGGCGTTTCTGCTCAACGCCTACCGCGTGCCCGATGAGGCGCGCATTTATGCCAGCCAGGGTTTGCGCCTCGACTCGACCTCCGGCGCGCTGGCCTACGACTACGGCCGGCAGTTGGAGCTACTGGGCCGCCCCGACAGCGCGCTTTACTACTATCGCCGCGCCCTGCGCCTCGACACCACCGTGTACCGCGCCGACTACCGCCTGGCCTTGGCCGCGGGCGCGCACGGGCAGCGGCCGGCCGCCCTCATCCCGCATTTGCAGCGTGCCCTGCGCCAAAATCCGCGCCTGCCCCAGGCCCGCCAGTTGCTGGCCGAAGCCCTCGAAGCCCAGCATCGCCTGCCCGAGGCGCTGACGCAGTTTCGGCTGCTGGTGGCCGAAAACCCCGGCAACCAGCACTGGACGTACAAGGTCTGGAAAACGGGCGAAGCCGTGCGGGCCCTGCTGCCCGATAGTTTGCGTACCGCGCCGCGGGTGTACTATCGGCGGCCGGCAGTGCCGCGCCCGGCAGTCCCGGCTGTTGGGCCGCAAGCGGCTGCTCAATAGCTGATTGAACAGGTAGGGGGCTTAGGCCGCGCCACTTTTGGGGGCGGCGGAGGTAGTGCGCGGGGCGGTGGTAATGGGCTTCGGCCAGCGTTTTTGCGGGTATCTTACCTGGCGCGGGCTAACTTGCGCCTGCTTTGCGCTCACCGCAAGCACCAGTTTAGTAGTTATGCTCAACATCACCCTCCCCGATGGCTCGGTCCGCCCGGTCGAGCCCGGCACCACTGGCTACGACCTCGCGGCCAGCATCAGCGAAGGCCTCGCCCGCAACGCTTTGGCCGTGAAGGTCAACGGCGAAATCCGCGACCTGCACCGCCCCTTCACCGAAGACGCGGCCCTCGAAATCCTCACTTGGAACGACGCCGGCGGCAAGCAGGCCTACTGGCACTCCTCGGCCCACCTCATGGCCGAAGCCCTCGAAGCGCTGTACCCCGGCGTGAAGCTGGCCATTGGCCCGGCCATCGAAAACGGCTTCTACTACGACGTGGACCTCGGCGAAGGCCGCACCATCAGTAGCGACGACTTCCCGGCCATCGAGAAGAAAATGCTGGAGCTGGCCAAAAACAAAAGCAAGTTTGAGCGCCGCGAAGTGCCCAAAGCTGAGGCTGTAGCCTATTTCACCGAAAAGCAGGACCCGTACAAGCTGGAGCTGCTCGAAAACCTCGAAGACGGCAACATCACGTTCTACACGCAGGGCAGTTTCACCGACCTCTGCCGCGGCCCGCACATCCCGGATACGGGCACGATTAAGGCCGCTAAAATCATGAACGTGGCCGGGGCCTACTGGCGCGGCGACGAGAAGAATAAGCAGCTCACGCGCCTCTACGGCATCACTTTTCCGAAGGCGAAGGACCTCACCGAGTACCTCGAAAAGCTGGAAGAAGCCAAGCGCCGCGACCACCGCAAGCTGGGCAAGGAACTGGAGCTGTTCGCCTTTTCGGAGAAAGTAGGCGCGGGCCTGCCGCTGTGGCTGCCTAAAGGCACGGCCCTGCGCGAGCGCTTAGAACAGTTTCTGCGTAAAGCCCAGGTAAAGGCTGGTTACCAGCCAGTTGTGACGCCGCACATCGGTTCGAAAGAGCTGTACGTGACCAGCGGCCACTACGAGAAATACGGGGCCGATTCTTTCCAGCCCATCACCACGCCCAACCCCGGCGAGGAGTTCTTCCTCAAGCCGATGAACTGCCCGCACCACTGCGAAATCTACCGCACCAAGCCCCGCAGCTACCGCGACCTGCCGGTGCGCCTCGCCGAGTTTGGCACCGTGTACCGCTACGAGCAGAGCGGCGAGCTGCACGGCCTCACCCGCGTGCGCGGCTTCACGCAGGACGATGCCCACATCTTCTGCCGCCCCGACCAGGTGAAGGGTGAGTTTCAGAAAGTAATCGACCTCGTGCTGTACGTATTCAAGGCGCTCGGCTTCACCGATTTTACGGCCCAGATTTCGCTGCGCGACCCCGAAAACAAAACCAAGTACATCGGCACCGACGAAAACTGGGCGCTGGCCGAAAGTGCCATCCAGGAATCGGCCGCTGAGAAGGGCTTGGCTACCATTACGGAACTGGGTGAGGCAGCCTTCTATGGCCCCAAGCTCGACTTCATGGTGCGCGACGCACTGGGCCGCCGTTGGCAGCTGGGCACCATTCAGGTCGATTATAACCTGCCCGAGCGCTTCGACCTCGAATATGTGACGCCCGAGAACACCAAGGCGCGGCCAGTGATGATTCACCGCGCGCCGTTTGGCTCGCTGGAGCGCTTCGTGGCCGTGCTTATCGAGCACACGGCCGGTAATTTCCCGCTCTGGCTCTCGCCCGAGCAGTTCACGGTGCTGCCGATTTCGGATAAGTTTGCCGACTACGCCTACGAAGTGAAAGCCAAGCTGGAAGCCGCCGACCTGCGCGGCACCGTCGATGCCCGCGACGAGCGCATCGGCCGCAAAATCCGCGATGCGGAACTGGCCAAAACGCCTTACCTGCTGGTAGTGGGGGAGAAGGAAGCGCAGGACGGCCTCGTAAGCGTGCGCCGCCACGGCGAAGGCGACCTGGGCTCAATGCCGCTGGACGACTTCATCAAGAGTGTAAATAACCAGATTGCGGCCGCGATGGGCTAAGTGCCCGGTGCGACGCAACGCAAATAGGCGCGGGTAGCTTGGCTATTCGCGCCTATTTTTATACAGTAGGTTGCTTATGCCGGAATAATTGCCGATATTTGCACCCCGAATGCCTGGCGAACAGCCGGGCACTTCGCTTAAATAGACTCATACCCGGCCACTTTTAGCAGGAGGACTTTCGCCATAGCTACCCCAAATCGTCGGTACGTGCCCCGCCAGCAGGTGGAGGAGCCGTTCAAAATCAATCAGAAAATTACCGCCCGTGAGGTTCGTCTCGTCGGCGATAACATCGAGCAAGGCATCTATCCAATAGACCAGGCCCGTAAATTCGCGCAAGAGCAAAACCTGGACCTGGTGGAGATTTCGCCCACCGCCACGCCGCCCGTTTGCCGCGTCATCGACTACTCGAAATTCAAGTACGAGCAGAAGAAAAAGACCCGCGAGCTGAAGGCCAAGCAAACCAAAGTCGTTATCAAGGAAATTCGTTTCGGCCCCAATACCGACGACCACGACTTTGAGTTCAAGCTGAAGCACGCCCGCGAATTCTTGAAAGAAGGTGCTAAAATCAAGAGCTACGTGCATTTCGTAGGTCGGAGCATCGTCTTCAAGGAGCGTGGCGAAATCCTGTTGCTCAAGTTTGCCCAGGCCCTCGAAGACCTGGCCAAAGTAGAGCAGCTGCCCAAGCTCGAAGGCAAGCGCATGTTCCTGTACTTGGCACCTAAAGCGGCCATCGTAGCCAAGCCGGCTGCCAAGGCTGCTGATAAAGGTGCCGAGAAGCCCAAGGAAAACAAGGCGCCCAAAGAGCCCACCGCCGCCCCTGCGGCCACCGAAGAAGCTTAACCCCGGTTGCTGATGGCTGCCGCCGACGCGCAAAGTGCGCTTCCGGCGTCAGTACCAAACAATCAATAATCAACCCCCACCATGCCCAAAGTAAAAACCAAGTCGGGTGCCAAGAAGCGTTTCAAGCTGACCGGCACCGGCAAAGTGAAGCGCAAGCACGCCTTCAAGTCGCACATCCTCACCAAGAAGAGCACCAAGCGTAAGCGCGCGCTCACCCATGCTGGCCTCGTTAGCTCGGCCGACATGAACCGGGTGGCTCAAATGCTGAATCTCTAAACAATCACCAGGCTTCCGGCTGAAACATCGGTTTCTCAAGCAACTCAGCGCCGGCTGCCAAAAACAACTTAGGTTATGCCAAGGAGTGTAAACCATGTGGCCTCGCGCCACCGCCGCAAGAAAGTAATGCGCCTCGCCAAAGGCTACTATGGCCGGCGCAAAAATGTATGGACCGTTGCGAAAAACGCCGTAGAAAAGGGCTTGCTCTATGCCTACCGCGACCGCAAGGTGAAGAAGCGCGAATTCCGCGCCCTCTGGATTCAGCGTATCAACGCTGGTGCCCGGGAGCACGGCCTGTCGTACTCGCAGCTGATGGGCGGCCTCAAAAAGGCTGGCATCGACCTCAACCGTAAAGTTCTCGCCGACCTGGCGCTGAACCACCCCGCCGCTTTCGCGGGCATCGTTGAGAAAGTGAAGTAAGGTAGGAGGATGGCCCTGCGGCCATCAGCCAGTCGACTACTCTAAAAAGCGCTTGCCCCAATCTGGAGGCAAGCGCTTTTTCGTTTTAAGCTAGCTGCACGCAAGCATAGAAGCAATTGCAGCAACAGCGCTTAAAACCAGAAAAACCGCACCAGCTAAGCCAATGCGGTTTTTCAAGAAGTAGCGGGGACGAGAGTTGAACTCGTGACCTCAGGGTTATGAATCCTGTGCTCTAACCAACTGAGCTACCCCGCCAAGGGTCGGTTTGGGACTGCAAAGGTAGCAAAAAAAGCTTACTTTGCAAGCTTATTAATAAAAAATGTTGCTTTCCTGCCCGCGGAGCCACTTTGCTTAGTGGCTGGTTCGGGCCTTACCTCCTCAGTATCATGGCCGTGCCTACCGCCAACGCCAAGCGTCGTTTCGAGATGGAATATCCGATAAACGCTTCTCCCAATCTCTTGTTTCCCTATCTGGCTTCGGCCTCGGGTTTGTCGCGTTGGTTTTGCGACGATGTGCGCCTTGACCCCGACCAGCGCTTTAATATGGTGTGGGACAAGCAAAACCACTACGCCGAAATAGCATTGCAGCGGCCCGGCCGCTCTATCCGCTACGTGTTTCTGGATGAGGAAAAGCAACCCTTGCTGGATGCTAACTACTTGGATTTCACCCTGGAATATTCTAAAATAACGGACAGCTTATTTTTGCGTGTCACCGATTACTCCGACCACGACAGCGCGCAGGAGCAGCTCGAGCTCTGGAACAGCCTGATGGAGAAACTGCGCGAGCAGGTAGGAGCATAGCCAGCAAGGCTGGTGGCGCACTAATAGGGGACGCCGGGCGTTGGGAGCCCGGCGAGCCGGCTCGTTATATAAACCGATGATTAAAAAACTCGACAAGCTTATTCTTAAGGCCTTCGCCGGGCCGTTTCTGCTCACCTTCGCGGTAGTAGAGTTCATTTTCCTGACGCAGGTGCTGCTCAAATACCTGGATGACATTGTCGGCAAAGACCTCGGCACGCTGGTCATTCTGAAGCTGCTGTTCTTTCTGAGCGTTACCATCGTGCCCATCTCGCTGCCGCTGGCCGTGCTGCTGTCGTCGCTGATGACCTACGGCAGCCTGGGCGAGCACCACGAGCTGACGGCCATCAAGGCTTCAGGCATCGCCCTCACGCGCATTCTGCGGCCGGTGTGGCTGGTGAGCGCGCTGCTGGCTGGTGTGGCGTTCTGGTTTAATAACAGTATCGTGCCAAAGGCAAACCTGAAAGCCTTCAGTCTTTTGTGGGACGTGCGGCAAAAAAAACTTGCGCTTAATATCCGCGAGGGCGTGTTCTACAACGGCATTCCCGGCTATACCATCAAGGTCGATAAGAAGGTAGGCCCCGAAAAGGATATCCTGATGGGTATCATGATTTACGACCACACCCAAAAATCGGGCAATGCCACTGTGATGCTGGCCGACTCGGGCCGCATGTTTACCCGCTTCGGTGGACAGTACCTGGGGCTGGAACTGTTTCGCGGGCACAATTACATTGAGCAGCCCGATGCGCGCGACCGCTCGGCTTCATCGTTTGTGCGGCAAGGATTTAAGCGAAATATGGTAACGTTCTCGTTGTCATCCTTTAATATCAATAAAACGAAGGAAGAGTATTTTCAGACGAACCGGCTGATGCTCAATATATCGCAGCTGTTCAAGTCCGTCGACTCGACGCAGAAGGTGCTGGCGCACCGGCGGCGGCTGGTGCCCTTGCAGCTGAGCGGCTACTACACTTACCTGCGGTTTGACACGCTGAACCAGGCAGCCTACCGGCGGGTAGCCGCCTGGCAGGTGCCGCCGCAGCGGCTTATTGCCCTCAATCCGGCCATGGCTGAGCAGGCCCTCAGCCGTGCCCGCAATATCGAGTCGTTTATGGGCTCGACCTCGCAGGGATTGTTTGAAACCGCCCGCGACTCGGCCGAGTTTCGCATCGAAATCTACCGTAAGTACACGCAGTCGGTGGCCGTTATTCTCATGTTTCTGATTGGGGCACCGCTGGGCGCAATTATCAAAAAAGGAGGCATTGGCGTACCCATTCTGATTTCCATTCTGTTTTTCATTATCTACTACGTGCTGAGTATTTTGGGCGAGAAAGGTGGCCGCGAGTTGGAAATGCCAGTAGGCGTGGGCATGTGGCTATCCAATGCATTGCTGCTACCTGCTGGCTTATTCTTTCTGTATCAAGCCTATAATGACTCGGGCCTGCTCGAAACCGATTTCTGGCGGCGCTTAGCGCAGCGGCTGCCCAGCTTTCCGCGCCTGCGGCGGCTGGCCACGCCGGTAGCGGAGTAAGTAGTTGGATTCCCGAAGGAAATTACGTACCTTTGCACCCGCCCTGCGGTGTGGGGCAACGACAATTTTCTTATTTTTTAATCCAAGACGGGTCATTCCTATCTGCCGATGAAACTCTCGACCGAGGCCAAACAGGCCATCTTCGAAAAAAACAGCCTTCAGAAAGTAACCACCGACACCGGTTCGGCCGAGTCGCAAATCGCGCTGTTCACGCACCGCATTCAGCACCTCACGGAGCATCTGAAAGTTAACAAAAAAGACCACAGCACGCGCCTGGGTCTGCTCAAGCTGGTCGGTAAGCGCCGCCGCATGCTGGATTACCTCCAGCACCGCGAGATTAACCGCTACCGCGCCATCATCAAGGAGCTGGGTATCCGCAAGTAAGCCCAGCTTTCGGGAGTAGGGAGCCTTCTTATCGAAGGTTCCCTACTCTTTTTTTTGCCGGTGCCCAAGCCGCGCCGGTAAAGTGCAGTAGCCGAAGCTAGGAGCGAGTCAGCGGCCCCCTCCAGATACTGCCTTTACCTGAACTGTTTGCCTGCAAGTGTTTGTTTCGATTGATAATTTTTAGCTCCTAGCTTCCAGCTACTTACTTCTCAAAGAATGCCCGCTCCTCACGCGATTACCAAAACCCTGGCGCTGCCCGACGGCCGCCAGATTTCCATTGAAACCGGCAAACTGGCCAAGTTTGCCGACGGTGCCGTAGTAGTGCGCCTCGGCGACACGATGCTGCTTGCCACTGTCGTATCGGCCCCGAGCCAGCGCGAAGGCGTTGATTTCCTGCCGCTGTCGGTTGACTACCAGGAAAAATTCGGCTCGGCTGGTAAGATTCCGGGTTCGTTTCAGCGCCGCGAAGGCCGCCTGAGCGACTACGAAATCCTTATTTGCCGCCTTGTCGACCGCATCCTGCGGCCGATGTTCCCCAAAGACTACCACTACGAGGTGCAGGTAATGATTACCCTCATCTCGGCCGATAAAGAAGTGCAGCCCGACGCCCTAGCCGCCCTGGCCGCTTCGGCTGCCCTATCGATTTCGGACATTCCGTTTGCCGGCCCGATTTCGGAGGTACGCGTGGCCCGCATCGATGGTCAGTTCCAGATTAACCCCAAGACCAGCGACTTGCAGCGCGCCGACATGGACCTCATCGTGGGTGCCACCGGCGACTCGGTAGCGATGGTGGAAGGTGAGATGGACGAAGTGAGCGAGGAAGAAATGGTAGCCGCCATTGCCTTTGCCCACGAAGCAATCAAAGCGCAAGTGCAACTGCAAAAGGAGTTGGCCGAAGCCGTGGGCCGCACGCCCGAGTCGCAGCCCCGCGAGTATCCGAAGTACGAAGAAAACGACGCGCTGAAAGCATTGATTCAGCAGGGTATCTATCAAGGCGCTTATGACGTGGCCCGCTCGGGCAACACGAGCAAGGCTGGCCGTAAGGAAGGCTTTTCAGGCGTGAAAAAGGCGTTCTTGGACAAGCTTGTGGCTGAGCAGCCCGAACTGGACATGAAGCAGTTTAGCCGCTACTACTCGTCGGCTGAGAAGAAAGCCATCCGCGATATGATGGTGAAGGAGCGCGTGCGCCTCGACGGCCGCCAGCTCACTGAAATTCGTCCTATCTGGTCGGAAATCAACTACTTGCCCGGTGCCCATGGCTCGGCCATCTTCACCCGCGGCGAAACCCAGAGTTTGACCACGGCTACGCTCGGCACCAAGCTCGACGAGCAGATTATCGACCAGCCGCTGACCAAGGGCTTCTCGAAGTTCATGCTGCACTACAACTTCCCCGGTTTCTCGACCGGCGAGGTGAAGCCTAACCGCGGTGCCGGCCGCCGCGAAATCGGCCACGGCAACCTGGCCGCTCGCTCGCTGAAGCGCGTGCTGCCGCCCGATGAGGAGAACCCCTACACCATCCGCATCGTGTCGGACATTCTGGAGTCGAACGGCTCTAGCTCGATGGCTACCGTCTGCGCCGGCTCGCTCGCGCTGATGGATGCCGGGGTGAAGGTGCGTGCTGCCGTAGCTGGCATCGCGATGGGCCTCGTGCAGGACAAGGAAACCGGCGAATACGCCGTTCTTTCGGACATTCTGGGCGACGAGGACCACCTTGGTGACATGGACTTCAAGGTAACCGGCACGGAGAAGGGCATTTGCGCCTGCCAGATGGATATCAAAATCCAGGGCCTGAGCAATGAAATCCTAACCGCCGCGCTGCACCAGGCCCGCGAAGGCCGCCTGCACATCCTGCGCGAGATGGCCAAGACCATCGCCGCGCCGGCTCCTGAGCTGAAGGCCCACACGCCGCGCTCGCATAAAATGCTGATTGATAAGGAGTTTATTGGTGCCGTAATCGGGCCGGGTGGCAAAGTTATCCAGCAGATTCAGAAGGATACCAATGCTACGGTTATCATCGAGGAGAAGGACGAGAAAGGCCACGTAAGCATTTACGCTGCCAACCAGGCCGACATGCAGGGTGCCATCGACCGCATCCGGGCCATTGCGGCGCAGCCCGAGGTAGGCGAAACTTACAAGGGCAAAGTGCGTTCGATTCAACCCTATGGCGCGTTCGTGGAGATTATGCCGGGTAAGGACGGCTTGCTGCACATTTCGGAGGTAACGCACGAACGCATCGCGTCGCTCGAAGGCGTGCTGGAAGTAGGGCAGGAGATAGATGTGAAGCTGGTCGACATCGACAAGAAGACGGGCAAGTACCGCCTCTCGCGCAAAGTGCTGCTGGACAAGCCAGCCTAGGTAGCGAAAGCAACGCCGGAAAATAAGGAAATTGAAAGTTTGGACTGGTAATTGCGGCTGCCGGCCGTTGGTTGACATAAAATCTTCCTATTTCTTTATTTTCTGGTAGCACGCTGCTGGGCCGAACTTTTGCCCGTTTAGCCGGGTTGTTTTTCATTGAATTGGTCGGAAACCGGCTGGGTCATATGCTTGCCTATAACTCCTTTAAAATTATCTAATTAGCACCGTTACCGATGAGACAGCTAAAAATCAGCAAACAGATTACCAACCGCGAAAGCCAGTCGCTGGATAAATACCTCCAGGAGATTGGTAAAGTGGACCTGCTGACGCCCGACGAAGAGGTAACACTGGCCCAGCGCATCCGCGATGGAGACCAGAAGGCGCTGGAGAAATTAACTAAAGCCAACCTGCGCTTCGTAGTATCGGTGGCTAAACAATATCAAAACCAGGGGCTTAGCCTCGGCGACCTCATCAACGAGGGTAACTTGGGCCTCATCAAAGCGGCTAAGCGCTTTGACGAAACCCGCGGTTTTAAGTTTATCTCTTACGCCGTTTGGTGGATTCGCCAGAGCATTCTGCAAGCGCTGGCCGAGCAAAGCCGCATCGTGCGCTTGCCCCTGAACCGGGTGGGCTCGCTGAACAAAATCAGCAAGTCGTTTTCGGAGCTGGAGCAAAAGTTCGAGCGCGAGCCTTCGCCCGAAGAAATCGCCGAGGTGCTGGAACTCACGACTTCGGAGGTGGTAGATACCCTGAAAATCTCGGGCCGCCACGTGTCGGTAGATGCGCCGTTTGTGCAGGGCGAAGAAAACCGTCTGCTCGACGTGCTTGAAAACGAGGACGAAGAGACGCCGGACTCGGGCCTGATGAACGACTCGCTGCGTAAAGAAGTGCAGCGCGCCCTCTCGACCCTGACCAAGCGTGAGGCTGACGTGATTACGCTCTACTTCGGCCTGAACGGCGAGGCCGCCCTGACGCTGGAAGAGATTGGCGAGAAGTTTAACCTGACCCGCGAGCGCGTGCGTCAGATTAAGGAAAAAGCCATTCGCCGCCTGCGCCATACCTCGCGCTCGAAGGCGCTGAAGCCCTATCTGGGCTAGTTTTTGCCTAAATTTGCGTTCTTGAAAACCCCGACCGTGAGGTTGGGGTTTTTTGTAGGGTAAGCTTCAGTTTGCCCTGCGTACTTTCAGTAGACTTATAACAGGCAAGCTAACGCTTGCCCTACCCATGGAACACATTCATTGCCTGATTATTGGCTCGGGTCCGGCGGGCTACACGGCCGCTATTTATGCTTCGCGGGCGGGGTTGAACCCCGTGATGTACCAAGGCTTGCAGCCGGGTGGTCAGCTTACTATTACCAACGACGTGGAGAATTTTCCGGGCTACCCCGATGGGGTGATGGGGCCGGAAATGATGGAAGACCTGAAAAAGCAGGCCGAGCGCTTCGGAACCGATATTCGCTACGGCATCGCGACCAAAGTGGATTTTTCGGGCCACCCGCATAAAATTACGATTGACGAAACGACGGAGCTTACTGCCGATGCCGTGATTATCGCCACCGGCGCGTCGGCCAAGTGGCTGGGCTTGCCTTCGGAGGCGCGGCTCAATGGCTCGGGCGTATCGGCCTGCGCCGTGTGCGACGGGTTCTTCTACCGGGGCAAAGAAGTCGCCATCGTGGGCGCCGGCGACACGGCCGCCGAAGAAGCGAGCTACCTCGCCAACCTGTGCTCGAAAGTGTACATGCTGGTGCGCAAAGACGCCATGCGGGCCTCAAAAATTATGCAGAAGCGGGTGCTCGAAAACCCCAAGATTGAGGTGCTGTTTGACACGGCGACCGACGAAATTTTGGGCGAGCACGCTGTGGAGGCGGTGCGGGTGAAGAACCTGGTGACGCACGAAACCCGCGAGATTCCGATTCACGGCTTCTTCGTGGCCATCGGGCACGAGCCCAACTCCAAGATTTTCCAGGACTACCTGCACCACGACGAGCAGGGGTACCTGAAGACGCTGCCGGGTACGGCCAAAACCAACGTAGACGGCGTATTTGCCTGCGGCGATGTGCAGGATTTTACGTACCGGCAAGCCGTGACGGCGGCGGGCAGCGGCTGCATGGCTGCTTTGGATGCTGAGCGCTACCTGGCGGCAATGCACGACTAAGCTGTGGGTGGCCAGGCAACTGGGATAGAATTTTAATCTGCTGCTATTAAGGTGATTAACGGATTTTCAGGTTAGTCAGACTATTTTATCTTATACCAACATTCAGCCGTGACTCGTTTGGGGTCACGGCTGCCATTTTTGGGTTCCTTTGACTTTTCCAAGACAATTTTTTCAGTGGCCCGTTTTGCTGGTGCTGCTGGCCTGCTGGCTGGGTAGCCCGGCCAGTGTGCAGGCGCAGCGCCGCAAGGTGAAAACCAAGGCCAAAACGGGCCGGGCCGGTTCTGGCCGCAGCCGCACGCGCAGTAAGGACTTTTACCGCGCCCGCACGCCTACTATGCGCTACGTGCGCCCCGACACCACGACCATCGTCGAAACTGAGGTGATGCCCGACAAGCAGTCGGACGCCGCCAAGTCGATTTTCAACCTGAACCGGCAGCTCAGCATCGTGAGTGAAGACACGACTACCCTCAACGAAGGCGGGCAGGAGATAGTGGAGATGTCGGACGAGGTGCTCATCGACTCGTCGTGGGTGAAGGTGGCGGGCTACTATTCCATCTGGGACACGCATAACATCAACCCGTACCGGGTCGATGGCCGGCGCATTCGCGATACTATTACGCTGAAGCTGGTAGACCCGCTGCGGCAGCACTACTCGAAGATGCCGCTCACCAAAACGCCGGTTACTTCGGGCTTCACGTTTCGGTGGGGGCGCTGGCACTTTGGGGTAGACCTCGATTTGAACACCGGCGATTCGGTGCGGGCGGCCTTCGATGGCGTTATTCGCATCAGCAAGTACGACGGGGGCGGCTACGGCAACTACCTGCTGGTGCGCCACTTCAATGGCATCGAAACGCTCTACGGGCACTTGAGCAAGTCGCTGCTGCCGGTGGGCACCTTCGTGAAGGCAGGGCAGGTAATTGGGCTGGGCGGTAGCACGGGGCGCAGCACGGGTTCGCACCTGCATTACGAGGTGCGCTACGAGGGCAATCCCATCAACCCAACGCTGATGTACAATTTCCCTGGCTACCAACTGCGCAGCGATAATTTCACCATCACGTCGGCGCTGTTCAATTACTACAGCCAGGCGTTGCGGCGCGGCCGGGGCAATAGCCGGGGCCGTAGTGGCAGCAGCGCCCCCGAGCCCACAGCCGCGCGGCGCGTGGCGCAGCACCAGATTCGGGCTGGCGATACACTTTCCGAAATCGCGGAGCGCTACGGCCTGCGCGTGAGCGCGCTAAAAAAGCTGAATCCGGGCTTGAGCAACACGCTGCGGCCCGGTAAGAAACTGCGCATTAAATAGACCGCAGATTCAAACGGATTTTTAGGATTTAACGGATACGCCCGCTGCGCGGGCTGGCTAACTTTATAGCAGTAGTGTAGGTTAGGCTTACCAAGCCGTGTAACTAGGCAGCC
>NZ_DASTEP010000033.1:0-21185 GCF_035709525.1 Hymenobacter sp.
GCGGCTTTTTCCATAACTCAAAACTCAGAACTAAAAACTCTTAACTCCCTTACACCGTGATGCCTTCGGCTACTACCTCTTTCACCTCGGGCACCATGCGCTTGAGCAGGTTTTCGATGCCCGACTTGAGGGTGACGGTGGCCGAGGGGCAGCCCGAGCACGAGCCTTGCAGGTTCACGGTCACGATGCCTTCGCGGAAGCTTTTGAAAGTGATGTTGCCGCCGTCCTGCTCCACGGCGGGGCGCACATAGTTGTCGAGCAGGTCGATGATTTTCTGGCTCGTGAAGCCGTCTTGCTGGGTGGGGTCGCCGGCGCTGGCGGCTTGGGCGGCCTTTTGCTCGGCGGCGGGGTCCACGGTAAAGAGCGTGCCGCCGGCCTCCACGTAGCTCTTGATGAACTGGCGCAGCTCGGGGATGATGCTCGTCCAGCCCAGCTCGGGCTGAGTTTTGGTGATGGTCACGAAGTTTTGGGCGATGAACACCCGGCCCACGTAGTCGAAGCCGAACAGCTCCTGCGCGATGGGCGAGTTGGCGGCGGCCTCCACGGTGGGGTAGTCCACGCTCACGCCGTCGGGCAGCAAAGTGGAGTTGAGCACGAATTTCATGCTCTCGGGGTTGGGCGACGCCTCGGCGTAGATGGAGATAGCAGACATGATTTCTAAGGACTTAGTTGCAAATGAGAAAGACCGGCCAGCCGCCAGCCCGAAGCCAAAGCCAGGGCAGCGGCGCTCGCCGGGCAAGCAATATTCCCTCTAACAACGACCGGGCGGCAGAGGTTGCGGCGGGAAGCTAACGGCGGCGCGCTACTCATTTTTTTAGGCGCTGGCGGCCAGCGCAAAGGTAGCGCCGCAACGCCGCCCAGCTTATTTTTAATTAGACTAAATACAAACAAGCTTGAGATTCACTTTTACCTTTGCGGCATCGTTTTTCATCAAAGCTTAATGTCTGCAAGTAGTACTCTTTCGCTAGGTCGCGTGTCGCTGGGTTTGCCGTTGTTGTTTGCCACCAGCATTGCCTGCGCTCAAAATATTGTTATTCAAGGCCATATTGCCAATAGCGCCACTGGCCAGCCGGTGGTGGGGGCCTCGGTAGCCCTGCGCGGCACCACCGTGGGCGCCGACACCGATGCCAACGGCAACTACCGCCTGCCCAACGTGGCCCCCGGCAGCTACACGCTGGGCGTGCGCCTGGTGGGCTACGCCACCCAGGAGCGCCGCGTAGAAGTAACCGACGGCCCCTACGAGCAGAATTTCGGCCTCGCCGCTACCCAGCAAGACCTCGACGAAGTGTCGGTGACGGCGGCCCGCAACCGCTACCACCGCCCCAACCCCTCCAACTCGCTGCGCCTGGGCGAGCCGCTGCTCGAAGCCCCGCAAAACGTGCAGGTAGTAACCAACCAGCTACTGGCCGACCAGCAGATTTTTACGCCCATTGAGGGCATTGCGCGCAACGTGAGCGGCGTGATAGCGCCGGGCCATTGGAACAACGTGTACGCCCGCATCAACATCCGGGGCTTTAACACGGGCTTTGGCTCGCTGCGCAACGGCCTGAGCACGGGCAACTACTTCGGCCCGCTGGCCGAGGATGCCTCGTTTATCGAGCGCGTGGAGTTTGTGAAGGGGCCGGGCGGCTTTCTGGTGAGCAACACCGAGGCGGGCGGCTTCTACAACGTGGTGCTGAAAGCGCCCACCGGCACCAGCCGCAAGGCCGTGGGCCTCACGCTGGGCAGCTTTGGGCAGTACCGCGCCACGGCCGATGTGGACGGCCGCCTCAGCCGCGACAACAAGCTGCAATACCGCCTCAACGTGATGGGACAGAGCATCGACTCGTACCAGGGCTTCGATTTCAACCGTAAGGTGGCGCTGGCCCCGAGCCTGCGCTACCTCATTGACGACAAAACCACGGCCACGGTGCAGTACGTGTACCAGTACTCGAACTTTTCGACGGCCGGCAACTACCTTTTTTCGCCCAATGGCTACAAGAGCCTGGCGCAGGACTTCGCGGTGTATGACCCGGTGATGGGCTCGTCGCGGGTGAACGACCACAGCCTCTTCGGCAACGTGGAGCACCGTTTCAGCGGCAACTGGAAGCTGACCGGGCAGGTGGCCTACCTGCGCTACGCCATGCGCGGCCTCTCCACCTGGATTGGGGCGGGCTCGTTCAATCCGAACATGTCGTTCACGGTACCGGCTACCAACGGGGCTACTCCAAACCGCACCATCGCGGGCACCAACGTGCTGAACCGCTCGGTATTTCTCTACGACGTAGACAACTACACGCTCGCGGGCCAGGCTTTTTTGAACGGCACCGTCGAAACCGGGCCGGTGCAGCACCGCATTATCGTGGGCCTCGATGTGTCGAATAAAAGCTACGCGGCCGACTTCGGCGCGGCGGGTTTCTTGCCCCTCGACATCACGGCCCCGGTTTACTACGGTGCGCCGCCCGCTACGCTGCTCAACCAGGATGCGCTGCGCGACGCGGGCCCCCTCGACCGGCGCGGCACCGCCAAGGGCCTGACCAAGTACGCCGGCGTGTACGTGCAGGACGAGCTGGGCTTTTTCGACAACCGCCTGCGCCTGACCCTGGCCGCCCGCTACTCCAACAACAACAACGTGCAGGCCCGCATCAAGAAAAACGTAGTAACGCCGCGCTTTGGCCTGAGCGCCACGGTAGCCCCCGGCACGGCCGTGTATGCGCTCTACGACCAGTCGATTGTGCCGCAAACCGGGCAGGACTTCAACGGCAATTCCTTTGACCCGCAGCGGGGCCGCAATATCGAAGCCGGCCTCAAGCGCGAGTGGTTCGACGGGCGCTTCAATTCGACTATCACGGCTTTTAATATTACCAAAACGAACGTCCTGACGGGCGACCCCGTCAACCCGACCTTCTCGGTGCAAACCGGCGAAGTGCGCTCGCGGGGCATCGAGGCCGACTTTATGGGCGAGTTGCTGCCCGGCCTGAACCTGGTGGCCAACTACGCCCTGCTCGACGCCACCGTAACCAAAGACAACGCGCCGCGCAACGCCGCCGGCAACCCCACCCGCGACAGCTACGAGGGCCGCAAGCTCGGCGGCACCGCCAAGCACAACAGCAACGCCTGGCTGACCTACCGCTTGCGCCAGGGCGCGCTCAAAGGCTTGGGACTTTCGGGCGGAATGCTGTGGCAGGTAGAGCGCTACGCCGGCCTGGGCAACGCGGGCGAGAAGCTGCCCGACAACTACTTCCGCCTCGACGGCGGCGTGTCGTGGCAGGGCGAGCACCTGAGCCTCAACCTACTGGTGAACAACCTCACCGGCCGCTACAACTACAACGCCGGCACCTACGTGCCCAACGCTACCCCGGCCGCCAGCCTTACGCCCTCGGCCATCGGCAGCTACTACTACTGGCAGCCCGAGGCCCCGACCAGCTACCGCCTCACGGTGGGGTATTCGTTTTAAAATAAGTGATAAACGTCCGTCATGCTGAGCGCAGCGCAGCGGAGCCGAAGCATCTCTGCCGCTTCATTGCTAAGCGTCAAGAGTTAGTTCACCGATAGAGATGCTTCGACTCCGCTGCGCTGCGCTCAGCATGACAATTAAATTCACCTCGCCATGACCTTCAAAAAGCTAATCGGCAAGTTGCACCTGTGGCTCGGGCTCGCGTCCGGGCTCATCGTGTTTATCGTGAGCATCACGGGCTGCCTCTACGTGTTTCAACGTGAGATTTTTGAGGTCGTGCACCGCGACGCGGTGTTTATTACGCCGCCCGCTGCGGCAGCCCAGCCCCTACCCTATAGCGTAATCTGGCAAAAGGCTCAGGCGGCGCTGGGACAGGACCAGCAGGTGTACTACGCCAACGCCTACCGCGCCCCCGACCGCGCCTGGAGCTTTATGACCTACAAGGGCACGCCCGGCAAGCCCTACTTCGGTGGGCAGGTCGAGGTGCTGCGCTCGGCTTATGTGAACCCGTACACGGGGCAGATTACGGGCATTATCGACAATAAAACGGAGTTTTTCCAACTCGTAAAAAGCGTGCATTGGGACCTGCTGCTCGGCGATGCCGGCCGCTGGGTGGTGAGCTACAGCACGCTCACCTTCGTGCTGATGCTGCTGAGCGGCCTCGTGCTGTGGTGGCCCAAAAACAAGGCTGCCCGCAAGCAGCGCTTCAAAATAAAGTGGGACGCCTCGGGCAAGCGCCTCAACTACGACCTGCACAACACGGTGGGTTTCTACGTGACGCTGGTGAGCCTTGTCATCGCCCTCACCGGCCTCACCTGGTCGTTTGACTGGGTGCGCAACGGCATCACCTACCTCGCCACTGGCCACACGGCCGACGCCCACGGCGGCAAAGGAGGAAAAGGCGGCAAAAAAGGGATGAGCAAGGAAAAGCCCGCCGCGCTAAGCGCCGCCGACCAGGCCCTGGCCGACCAGACGCTAAACGCCGCCGTGCGCGACGCCTGGCAGCGCATCCCGGCCGCCGTGCTAGTATCGGCCAAGCCCCTCACCAGCCTGAAAGACCCGCTCACGGTGCGCGTGAACGAGGGCGAAGGCATCCGCTTCCGCTCCGACCAGCTGACGTATGACGCCCGCACCGGCGCGTTTCAGAAAGCGGAGCTGTACCGCGATAAGCCCGGTGGCGAGCAGTTTATCGGCATGAACTACGACATCCACGTGGGCGCTATTCTGGGCTGGCCTACCAAAATCCTAGCCTTTGTGGCTAGCCTGGTGTGCGCCACACTGCCCGTCACGGGCTTCTTCATTTGGTGGAATCGCCTGAAGAAGAATAAGAAGCCGCACCGGCAGCCGGCATCTAAGGTAGCCGTGGAGCAAGCCGTAGCGGCTTAGCTGTAACACCAAGCTCCAGCTTGGTGAACCATTGTTAAGCTATTCAAATGTGGCTCAACAATGGTTCACCAAGCTGGAGCTTGGTGTTACAGCTTGTTGGCCCGCGCGCGCAGCAGCAGGTCGGCCAGCACGAGCTGGGTCATGGCCTCCACGATGGGCACGGCGCGGGGCAGCACGCAGGCATCGTGCCGGCCGCGGCCCACCAGCTCGATGCTTTCGCCCTGGTCGTTGATGGTAGCCTGGCGCTGCAACAGCGTGGCCACGGGCTTGAACGCCACGCGGAAGTACACGTCCTGACCGTTGGAGATGCCGCCCTGGCTGCCGCCGCTGTGGTTGGTGCGCGTGCGCACGCGGCCAGTTTCGTCGGTGTAAAACTCGTCGTTGTGCACCGAGCCGGGTAGCTTGGTGCCTTCGAAGCCCGAGCCGAACTCGAAGCCTTTCACGGCATTAATACTAAGTAGCGCGTGGCCCAGCACGGCCGGCAATTTATCAAAAACCGGCTCGCCCAGGCCGGGCGGCAGGCCGGTGGCTACGCCGGTTATCACGCCGCCCACGGTGTCGTGCGCGGCCTGCGCGGCGCGGATGCGCGCCTCCATGCGGGCGGCGGCTTCGGGCTCGGGGCAGCGCACGGCGTTGCTTTCTATCAAACTCAAATTCAGGTTTTCGTAGCTTTCGGTCAACTCGACCTCGCCCACGGCCGACACGTAGGCCTTGACCTCGACGCCGAAATGCGCGAGCAGCCGGGCAGCCACGGCGCCGGCGGCCACGCGGGCGGCCGTTTCGCGGGCCGAGCTGCGGCCGCCGCCGCGGTAGTCGCGGCGGCCGTATTTGGCGTCGTAGGTGTAGTCGGCGTGGCTGGGGCGGTAGGCGTGCGCAATGTGCGAGTAGTCGCCCGAGCGCTGGTCGGCATTGGCAATGAAGAGGCTGATGGGCGTGCCCGTGGTGTAGCCCTCAAACGTGCCCGACTGCACCAGCACGGTGTCGGCCTCCTTGCGCGGCGTCGTCAGGTCCGACTGCCCCGGCCGCCGCCTATCGAGCGCCGCCTGAATCTCGGCCACGTCGAGCGGCACGCCCGCCGGGCACCCGTCAATAATTACCCCAATGCCTACCCCGTGCGACTCGCCGAAGGTGGTGATGCGAAAAAGCGTTCCGAAAGAATTCATATCATTTAACAATTAACATTTATCATTTAACAATCAACTGTCTACCCACTTAGTGAAGCTACTTTTTGCTAAGCGCTTAGCAGCTTGTTAAATGATAAATGTTGATTGTTAAATGACCTCAGCTGCTGCGCCACCAGCCCACGGCGGCCACTACCAGCAGCCCGCCGATAAGCCAGCCGGCGTAGCGGCGCACGTCGCGGTACACGTCGAGGGGCTGCACGCGGCTGTCGGCCCAGGCCAGGGCAGGGCCGTAAAACGGGTCGTCGGCCGGGTCGGCGGCGGCCACGGGGCGGGCCTGCCCGCTTACTACAGGCCGCAATTCGGCGCGCAGGGTATCGTAGCGAGCGGTGGCGGGGTCGAAAAACA
Organism: Hymenobacter sp.; assembly: GCF_035709525.1. Classification (GTDB taxonomy): domain Bacteria; phylum Bacteroidota; class Bacteroidia; order Cytophagales; family Hymenobacteraceae; genus Hymenobacter. The sequence goes on from NZ_DASTEP010000033.1 coordinate 6,352, forward strand.
CGAGCTTAAACAACGTATCGAGGCGCACCGGGCCGGGCTGGCGCGGCACCAGCCGAAAGCGAAAGCTTTTGCGCGGGGTGCCGTCGGGCAGCTTTTCCTCACGAATGTCGGGGCCGTACACGTCGAGCTGCGGGGTGGCGCGCGGGGCGGGCAGCACCAGCGCCGTCGCGTTGCCCGCGCCCTCTACCCCGAAGGTGTACACAAAGGCCTCGCCCGTGCGAAAGCGCGTGCTGCTGATGCCTTCGCGCAGCGCGTAGCTGCCCACGGGCACGGTAGCGGCCGGCGCGCCGGGCCGGGCCGGCAGCGGGCGCACGGCCACGCGCAGGGCAGGCGCGGGGTAGGTTTTGTACATGGCCAGCTTGTTGTCCTCGCCCGGTTGGGGGTTTTTGAGGAGCTTGAACTTGGTCATGGTGAGGGCCAAGGCCGGAAACCGCAAGTCCTGCGCCGTGAGCGGGTAGTACGTGTTCTCGGCCAGGCGAAAGCGTAGGTAGCGGGTGCCCGCGCGCCTCACGGTATCGGGCACGGTGGCGGCCTCGGCGGCGGGCACCTCCCAGGCGGTAGGCTGGCGCAACTGCTGCGTGAGGGCGGCCAGCTGCTCGGTAAAATTGAAGAAGTTGAGCACCGCCTGGTCGGCCGGCTGCACGTACAGATACAAACCTACGCGCACGCCCTCGCCCACATATACCTGGGCGCGGCTGGCTTCGAGCACTAGCTCAGCGTGGTCGGCGGGCTCGTAGAAGTACTTGGCTTTGGGCGGGCCCAGCAGGTGGTCGAGCGAGCCCACGCCCTGGCCGGGTGCCACCTGCGCCTCAGTGAGGTCGGTCGGCGTGGGGGCCGCCACGCGCACGCGGCCGCCGGGGCTGTGCAGCACCTGCCCGTTCACGGTGAGGTCGAAGGGCGGCACGGGGTAGGTGCCCTCGGCATAGGGCGCGTAGCGTTGGGTCAGGGTTACTTCGGATACGTTGCGGCGGCCGGCCACCAGCCGCGTGGCGGTACTCGTGACCAGGCCGGCCTTGCGAAAGCCTTCTATCTCCGGAAAATCGGAATGGGTACTAATGGTGCCCTGCACCCGCACGCCCAGCGAGTAGGTGGCCGCGAGCGGCACCACGGCCGGGCCGGGCACCAGCTCGGCGGCCGGGGCGGGCGCGGGCTGCTGCGCCCGCGCGGGCACCGGGCCAGCCAGCCCCAGCAGCAGGCAGGCTACCACCCAGCTCAAGCAAAAGAAGCGGCGCGCGGCCAAAGCGTTTTTCAAACCAAAAGCGACAACGAAGCCCAAAGGTCGGTAGTGCGGGCGGCTCATGCTACCCAGGGCGGCGGCCAGCCGCCCCCAAAAACTACGTAGCGCGCTTCGGCAAACCCGTAAAAGCCTCTCAGAAAACACGCAAATGCGGAAGTTGCTTTCAAAGGTCCAACCCGCTCCCACCGGGCGTAGGCCTGCACCATAGGCGGACGTAGCAGACCAGGCAGTAGGCAGTTAGGTAGGGGCGCGCGGCGGTGGCGAACTGCGCAAATAGCTCGCAATTAGCATATTCAGTTAAAATCCTGCCTGTAGGCGCGCCGTAGAATTTGCGCCCACCGGTCCGGAAAGCACTGATTTCCTGGCGGCGGGCACTTCACCCTTTCCCTGTTTTCTTTTATGTCTCACAACCCTTCTACTGGTTTGCAGCCGCATGAGGCTGGCATCGACCGGCCGCTGCACGTGCCCATCAAGCGGCGCTCCTTTTTTATGTATGCCGGGGCCACGGCCGGCGCTACGGCGCTGGTGCTGGCCGGCTGCGACAAAGACGATAACAACAACCCCTCGCTGCTGGACGTGGGCTCGGGCGATGGCGGCATCCTCAACTACGCCTACGCGCTGGAGCAGCTCGAAGCCGCGTTTTATGCCCAGATAAAGCTCGGCAGCTACTACACGGGCTCGGCCATCACGGCGGCCGAAAAGCAGATTTTCGACGACCTGGCCTTGCACGAGGCCATTCACCGCGACTTCTTGAAAGCGGCGCTCGCTGCCGCCAGCATCACGCCCCTGCCCGACCTGAAGCCCGAGTTCGGCAGCATCAATTTCGGCGACCGCAACAGCATCCTGGAAGCCGCCCAAACCTTTGAGGACACCGGCGTGGCCGCCTACAACGGGGCCGGCCGCTTCCTAACCAGCAACGCCAACCTGGCGCTGGCCGGCAAAATCGTGTCGGTAGAAGCCCGCCACGCGGCGCTCATCCGCGACCTGCGCAGCTACAATACCTTCGTAGACAACACGGTAGTGAACCTCTTCACCCAAACGGCCGGTGCGGCCCCCGGCACCGGCAGCGCCGCCAGCCCCCAAGGCAATGGCAACCCCGGCCCCGGCCAGGAACGCTCGAAGCGCCCGCCCACGGTGCTGGCCTCGGTCAACAACTTCCTGGCCGACGGCTCCAAGCTTTCGGCCAACAGCTTCGCCTAGCGCGGCGCGTGGTTTTCCCTTCTACCTCCTTGCCTTGTTTCTATCATGGATTTTTTTCAACTACTCTCCGACCTGGAGAAAGCCGACCCCGAGTTTCTGGACCGCCTCAACCCGCGCCGCCGGGTGTTTCAGCACCTGGGTAACACCGGCAAAAAAATGACGGCCGCCGCCGTGCCCGCCCTGCTGGCGTCGTTCTTTAACAAAGCCTACGGCCAGACCACTACCCTGCCCGCCAGCGTCACGGCCGTGCTCGACCTAGCCTTGCAGCTGGAGTACCTGGAGTATTACTTCTATGATACGGCCCTGAATACCAGTGGCCTGATACCGTCGCAGGAGACGGATGCCGTGCGGATTATCCGCAACGACGAGGCCGGGCATATTAACTCGCTGCGCAGCATTCCGGGCTGGACGCCCCGCGCCGACCCCGGCCGGGCGGCCTTCGACTACTCAGGCGGCAGCGGCTCGGGCACCGGCCCGATGGCCGCCGCGCTCGTGCCCGGCGGCGTCAATGCCAACGGGGCCGTCTTCTTCGGCGCGGCCCAGGCGTTTTCCGATACCGGCATGCGGGCCTACAAGGGCGGCGCGCCGGTGCTCAACACCGCCGCTACCAAAGATATTCTGGAGGCGGCACTCAACATCCACTCGGTAGAGGCGCGGCACAACTCGCACTTCCGCACCGTGCGCCGCGCCATCGCGGCCAACAGCCTTGGCTCGGCAGCCGCGCAGGCAGTAGCGCCCTACGACACGGCTCCCAAAAGCTGGATTAGCCTCATCGACAACGGCGGCCCCGCCGCGCCCAACGGCAGCAAGCCCGCTGCGGCCGTGTACGGCCCCGGCAGCCCAGCCACCGGCGCGCCCGACGCCTCCTACCCCGCCGAAGACAACGTGAGCCAGGCGGGCACGCCCCTCACGGGCCTCAACGCCGCTTACACGGCCGAAGCCGTGTCGGAAGCCTTCGACGAGCCCTTCGATGCGGCCACCGTCAAGAGCATCGCCCGCGCCTTCGTGACGCCCGCGAGTGGCTTGTTCGTGTAGCTAATTTCACCACTTTTTCGGCCAAAAGCCGGCAGCTTTCTTCGGAAGGCTGCCGGCTTTTGGCGTTTAGGGCTATTTATCTAAAAATATTATTCATAAATAATTCATTGATTCATTGCGGATTATCGCCCCACCACCGCTTTCCAAATCGCGCAGGTTAGCTTTTACTAAGCCCCACCATAATCCAAGCGGCGCAGTTCCTACGTAAGTCGACCAGGAAGCCCAACCATAGGAGCTTACAAGGGTGCTGCGGCAGCCTGCGAATACACAGGGATAATACAAAACGAGCAAGGCCAAAATTTTGTACCAGCAATTTTTACCTCCAGCGTATCCCTTTAAATTCATTTAACGTACAGGTTTTTCAAAATTCGGGTGCGCGCTGACGGTGGCTCCAAGCAGTAGCTGCTTTTAGAAATACATCCTATTTCTTTCTTTTTTTCCCTTACCATGTCCCACAACCTCTCCCCTGGCTCCCAGCCGACTGCGGCTGACCTCGACAAGCCCCTGTACGTGCCCATCAAGCGGCGCTCGTTCTTTATGTATGCCGGGGCTACGGCCGGCGCTACGGCGCTGGTGCTGGCTGGCTGCAGCAAAGACGATAACAATACTCCCGGCACGGTGAGCGTGGGCTCGGGTGACGTGGGGGTACTCAACTACGCTTATGCGCTGGAGCAGCTCGAAGCTGACTTCTACACCAAGGTGCGCACGGGCTCCTTCTACACAGGCTCGACCATTACGGCGGCCGAAAAGCAAATTCTGGATGACCTTTACTACCATGAAGTTATTCACCGCGAATTCTTCAAGGCTGCTATTGGCACCAATGGGGCAATCAAGGCGCTGGAAACGGTGTACCCGGCCAACACTTTCAGCACCCGTGCTTCGGTATTTGGCACTGCCAAGGCTTTCGAAGACCTCGGTGTGGCTGCTTACAACGGGGCTGGCCAGTACATCACCTCGCCGGGCTACCTGTTCCTGGCCGGTAAAATCGTGTCGGTAGAAGCCCGCCACGCGGCTATCATCCGCGACCTGCTGACCGAAAATTCCTTTGTAGGCAATGACGTCATCACGCTGACCTCGGCTGGCACCAGCAGCTTGGCTACCAACAACTCGCCCGCTAACTCCAGCCTGGAGCGCTCGATGACGCCTTCGGAAGTAGTGGCCATTGCCAACACGTTCCTGGCCGATGGCTCCAAGCTCGACGTGTCGGGCCTGCGCTAACCTCGTCTATCTCGGTTTTTCCCACATTCCTACTCAGCATTTATCATGAATTTCTTTCAAATCCTCTCCGAGATAGAGAAAGTTGACCCCGAGGTATACGACCGCCTCGACTCACGCCGCTCCGTATTCAAGCACATGAGCGGCCTGGGCCAGAAGCTTTCGGCGGCCGCTCTGCCGCTGGCGGTGGGTGCTATCTTCAATAAGGCCTATGGCCAGACGCCCGCCGGCCTCGCAGCCAACGACGTGCTGAACTTTGCGCTTAAGCTGGAGTATCTGGAAATGTTCTTTTACCAGCAGCGCACCGCCGTTACGGGCCTGAGCTCGACTACGAGTGCCGCGCTGGCGCTCATCGGCACCGACGAAGCCAACCACGTAACCTTCCTGCGCTCGGTGCTGGGCAATGCCGCTATTACCGCGCCTACGCTCGCTACGTTCGACTTTACCGCCAAAGGTGCCTTCAACCCTACCGATGCCACTACTTACCTGGCGCTGGCCCAGGCACTTGAGGACACTGGTGTACGTGCCTACAAAGGTGCCGCGCCGCTGACCAACGTGATGGCTAACAAGACGATTCTGACCGCCGCCCTCAATATTCACTCGGTAGAGGCGCGCCACGCTTCCCACATCCGCGCCATCCGCCGCGCCGCCGTCAATGGCTCGGCTAGCAGCGTGATGCAAGGCGTAGCAGTAGCTCCTTACAATACCGCACCCAAGAGCTGGGTATCGGGCACCGACAGCGCTACCCCGGTTACGGCCCGCGCATCGGCCGCCAACGTACATGGCGCTGGTGTTGACACGGGCGCTGCTACCTACGGGGCCAGCGCTGCTAATGGCACCACCGCTGGCGTAACGTTCCCCTCCGAGAGCAACGTCACGCAGGGTACCATCGCCCTTTCTGGCACCACCCTCACGGTGGCTTCTTCTTTCCCCTCAGCAGCCTTCTCGGAAGCTTTTGATGAAGGGCTGGATGTAGGTACGGTGGCCTCGATTGCCAATAACTTCTCCGTTAGCGGCAACTATTTCGGCTAGGCCGGTTGCATAGCTGCGCAAAGCGCACACAAAAAAGGCGACCCTTTCGGGTCGCCTTTTTTGTGTGCGCTTTGCGCAGAGCCAAACTACCGCAGAAAAATAGCAGTATCTTTATACCGTTTGAAAGCTGCCCGCAGCAGGTGAGCGCGTGGCTTGGCTGGCTCGTTTAAATTAGCAAGTATGGCCAGCCAAAAATCTCGTTCTTCCGTATAAGGTAGCCGCCCGACACCCTACCTACCCCACCCATTTTCCTCCCACCCTATGTTAGAGTACGTAAAAATGATTTTGCTCAAGGTTAGCTTCAGCAAAATGCTTTTCGAGAAAGAGTTGCGCAAAGCGTTGCGCCATATTTTACCTACCGAGCTGTCGGCTTTCAAAAGCTGGTGCTACGAGCAGTTTGCCCGCGTACATTGGACGGTGATGAACCGGATTTTTGCCCAGCACGCGCCCGCCGCGTAGCTTTTAGTTGATTTTCTTGTTGTTTTTGCGCGCCAGCCTCAGCCCTCCAGCTGGGGCTGGCCCGTTACAAACCGGATGTTGCGCTTTAGCCCCTCGTAGCCCGTGCGCTTGAGGGGCGACTGCTTGAAGAGCGCCTGAAACACCTCGTGGGTGATGTCCTGCCAGTCGCTGCTCGTCAGTTTGGCCAAGTCGGGGTGCGGGGCAAACTGCGGCTCCTGCGTGGGTTTTGAGAACCGATTCCAGGGGCACACGTCCTGGCAGATGTCGCAGCCGAACACCCAGTTGCCAAACTGCCCGGCCACGTCGAGCGGGATAAGCTGGTCTTTGAGCTCGATGGTGAAGTAGCTGATGCACTTGCTGCCATCTACCACGTAGGGCTCGGTGATGGCGTTGGTGGGGCAGGCATCCACGCACTTGGTGCAGGTGCCGCAGTAGTCGCGGATGGCCCCGTCGTAGTCCAGCTCCACGTCCACTATCAGCTCGGCAATGAAGTAGAACGAGCCCGCGCCCGGCGTGATGAGGTTGGAGTTTTTTCCAACCCAGCCCAGGCCGCTTTTCTTGGCCCAGGCCTTGTCCAGCACTGGGGCCGAGTCCACGAAGCAGCGCCCGCCCACCTCGCCGATGTTGGCCTGCATGTCGGCCAGCAAGGTTTTGAGTTTGTCCTTGATGACAAAGTGGTAGTCGCGCCCGTAGGCGTACTTGCTGATTTTCAGCGTATCGGCGGGCTGCTGTGCTTCGGCCGGCGGGTAGTAGTTGAGCAGCAGCGAAATCACCGACTTGGCCCCATCCACGAGCAGGCGCGGGTCGAGGCGCTTGTCGAAGTGGTTTTCCATGTAGCCCATTTTGCCGTTCATGCCCTTCTTCAGCCAGTTTTCGAGGCGCGGGGCTTCTTCTTCCAAAAACTCAGCTTTGGAAATGCCGCAGGCCATAAAGCCTAATTCGGCGGCGCGGCGCTTGATGTAGGGCGTCCATTCGGCGTGCAGTAGCATCAGGCAGCGGGGTACGGCAGCAGTTGCAGGCCGTCTTTATCCAGAAAACGATAATCCTTTTGGTTTTTGCTCAGCAGCAGCAGGTCGTACTCAATGGCTGTGGCGGCGATAAGTGCGTCGGCAACCACAAGCTTATGGCTCAGGAAATACTTGGTCACCAGTTCATCGGCGCGGGTAGCGATGCGCGCATCCAACCCGACCAGGTTCAGACGCTTCAGCAGCCGCTCGGCTTGTTGCTGCGACTCCCGGTTCTGGCAGCCCTGAATGGTTTCCATACGCGAAACGACGCTAACCGCTACCGGGCCCTGACTCAGCAGATTTTCTACTAAATCGACGGCCAGCGGTACTTTGCGCAGCGCATCAATCAGCACATCCGAATCAATTAGGGGAAACGTCATTTCTAGCTAAGGCTGGCGTAGGCCACGGCGCACGTCATGGATGTAAGTAGCCCCATCCGTAATGTCGGTACGGGTCTCCCACCCGGCTGTCTCCGTTTGCTCGGCCTGCTTTTCTTCGCTGGTGAGGGGCATGGCCGCGCGCATAATGGGGGGAATTTTGGCGGGGAAGTTTTGCTGCCCCAGCAACAACACTAATTGCTCGATGGTAACGCGTGCTTGCTCGGGCAAGGCCTCAATCTGGGCAATGAGCTGTTGGGTTTCCATAACTTAAAGGTACGTAGAAAGCAAAAACGCGCCGCTGGCAGCGGCGCGTTCCGTTGAGCAAAAATTCACAGAGCCAAGAATGGGCGCTATTGCGTAATCTCAGCAAACAAATCGCCATTATTCCCGCGCAAATGGCTGGGCAACAGGCGCCCCAGGTGCTGATAGGCCGCCTCGGTAGCCTCGCGGCCCCGCGCCGTGCGCTTGATGTAGCCTTCCTGGATGAGGAAGGGCTCGTAAACCTCTTCGATGGTTTCGCCTTCCTCGCCCACCGCCGTGGCGATGGTGCTGATGCCCACCGGACCACCTTTGAACTTGTCGATGATGGTGGTGAGAATGCGCTTGTCCATGTCGTCGAGGCCGCGGGCATCCACGTCGAGCGCGCCGAGCGCAAACTGCGCGATTTCCTGCGTGATGGTGCCGTTGCCCTTGATTTGGGCAAAGTCGCGGGTGCGGCGCAGCAGGTTGTTGGCGATGCGCGGCGTGCCGCGCGAGCGGCGGGCAATCTCGTAGGCCGCATCTTCGTGAATGGGCGTGTGCAGAATATCGGCCGAGCGCTGCACGATGGTAGTCAGCAGCTTAGAGTCGTAATATTCTAAGCGGGCCGAGATGCCGAAGCGCGCCCGCAGCGGGGCCGTGAGCATGCCCGAGCGCGTAGTAGCCCCAATGAGCGTGAAGGGCGACAGCGAAATCTGCACCGAGCGGGCGTTGGGGCCCGAGTCGAGCATGATGTCGATGCGGTAGTCCTCCATCGCCGAGTACAAGTACTCTTCCACCACAGGGTTGAGGCGGTGGATTTCGTCGATGAAGAGCACGTCGTGCGGCTCCAAGTTGGTGAGCAGGCCGGCGAGGTCGCTGGGCTTGTCGAGCACCGGGCCGCTCGTCATTTTGATGCCCGCGCCCAGCTCGTTGGCGATGATGTGCGAGAGCGTGGTTTTGCCGAGGCCGGGGGGGCCGTGCAGCAGCACGTGGTCAAGGGCATCGCCGCGCATTTTGGCGGCGGCCACGAATACCTTGAGATTTTCGAGGATTTTATCCTGGCCCGTAAAGTCGTCAAAGCTCAGCGGGCGCAGGGCTTTGTCGATGTCCTTGTCGGTGGCATCAAAACTTTCGTTGCTGCCAGTGAGATAGGCTTCGCGCATAGTGGTAGTTTATTCGGTTGCGGGTTGTCGGCTGGCCATAGGAAACAGGCTATTGGCTAACCAATTTAGTTAGCAAAAAGCTCCCGTTCCGGCGTAGAAAACAACGTTATTCGCGCGGCAGTAGCACTTCTATTTCGAGGTGCAGCCAGTCTTCTTCCCAGGCTTTGTGGGCCAGGCGGGCGGTGAGGGGGTAGCCAGCGTCGAGTAGGCGGGCCACGGTTTCGTTGCGGGTTTCGGGCAGGTAGCCGAGCCAGTAGCTGTTTTTGTCGTCGGCCGCGCCCGAATGCACTTTCACGGCCCAGTCGTCGTACTTGCTGTCGGCTTCGCGCTCGAGGCGCAGGGTTTGGCCCACTTTGAGCTTTTTTTCCTGAGCGGGCAGTTCGGGGCGGTGGGACGTGCCGGCAACCAGGCATTCCAGCAAAACAAGGGGAGAAGAAGCGGCCATAAGGTGAAGAAGGATAAGTGGTGCTGGTCTTTTTCGCAGCGGCCAGCAGCCCAAGCACGGCCTAAAAGTAAGCCGATATTAAAATAGTAGCCCAGTCAATAAGCTGTTAGCCCTTGGCTGTTAGCCGTTAGCCTCCCGATAAGAAGAAAGCTAACAGCTAATAGCCAAGGGCTAACAGCTTAAAAAAACCAACTAGTCTTTTAGGTCGCCGCCTTCTACGTTGCGCTGGTCGAGGCGGTCGGGGGCTTTGTTGGCGTTTTGCTCGGTGTCGTGGCCACGCTGGCTGGCACCCTGGCCGTCGCTAGCCACGGTTTTTGCTACGCCATCGCTGGTTTGGTCGTCGGCCTGCACATCGGGCGAGAAGTTACCATCGCCCGAGCGGGTGCGCAGGCGGTGGGGCAGGTCGGGGTCGGGGCCGCCCTGGCGCATGTCGTCGCCCTGCTCGCGGTAAGCTTCTTTGTCGTGCTCGCGGCGCTCCTGGCGGCGGGTTTCGGCGTTTTCGGGCTGGTTTTGGTGGTCGGTGGCCATACTAAGGAAAAGGCTAAAAGGGTGGTAGAATGTGCTGGCTATACGGTGGGCATCGGCCGAGCGTTGGCCAAGGCGCGGCGGAGGTAGCGCCACTCGCCCGTGGCGGCTACTTTCGCGTATACTTCTTCACCTAATCCTCACTTTATGAAAAAGCTCCTGCTTCTCACGGGCATTGGGCTGGCGGCAGCCGGCTCGTGGGCGTTTTATCCCAAAGCCCCGGCCGCCACGGCGGCCAGCGGCGGCTACCTCATGGTGATTGGCAGCGGCCGGCCGGGCACGCAGTCCACCGCGCCCGAAATCGTGGTGGTTCAGCCCGATGGCACGCGCCAGGTGCAACGCCTGCCCGACATCAAAATCGGCACTGAGCGCAACAGCACTGCCGCCGCCGTGGACATCCACCGCGCCGAGCTACTGAAAGTCAACGCCCTGGTAGCCCAGGGCTGGCGGGTGGCCCACGTCACGCAGAGCACTGTGGGCGTGGGCGCCACCACCGAAACCATGTATCTGCTGGAGCGGCCGTAAACAAATTGCTGCGCCTGATGGAAACCACTGGCATTCAGATGCTTCTTATCGCCGGCAGGCAGATGTAACTCCGGCAGAGCTGGCTCAGCTACCCGATATCTGCGCTGTTACTCGACGCGGCGGGCGACCAATACGGCGATTACAATGCACCGGTACCGTAGGTGAAACAGCCACTCGCGCAGCTGGGGCCGGCGGGCGGCGTGCATATGGTATCAGTGAGGTAGATTGCAGGTGTTTTTCTTCACCGCATTCTTTCATCTTAACATGAGAAAAGTATTCCTTTCATTGGCCTTCGCGCTGGCCGTAGTTAGTGCGTGGGCGTTTTATCCAAAGGCCCCTCAAGCTAACGGTTTCATGATGGTTATCAGCCGCTTTAGTGGCACTGGCTTCAGTTCTAAGGGGACAATTATTGTTATTCCACCCGATGGACAAGCGCAAACTCAAGAGCTGGAAACCAAAACGGGAACCCTTAACAAAATATCCGGCTCCCTCGACCAGCTGAGTATAGCGGAGCTTAAAACCCTGAATGACCTCCGGGCTACCGGCTGGCGTCTAAAAACCAGCACCCCAGTTGTACTGGGTAATGGTGCCATTACCGAAACTGTTTATGTATTGGAAAAAGATTAACCTACCTTTTTATAAGAGCCGCCACCTAGAGAGGTAGCGGCTCTTTGCCTATTTAAATGCCTGAATACCCGTAATATCCGCGCCCGTGATGAGTAAGTGAATATCGTGCGTGCCCTCGTAGGTAATCACCGATTCCAGGTTCATCATGTGGCGCATGATGGGGTACTCGCCCGTGATGCCCATGCCGCCGTGAATCTGGCGGGCCTCGCGGGCTACGTGCAGGGCCATTTCCACCGAGTTGCGCTTGGCCATGCTTATTTGGGCGCTGGTGGCGCGGCCTTCGTTTTTCAAAACCCCTAAGCGCCAGGCCATGAGCTGGGCTTTGGTGATTTCGGTAATCATCTCGGCGAGCTTCTTTTGCTGGAGTTGGAAGCTGGCGATGGGCTTGCCGAACTGCTCGCGCTGGAGCGCGTATTTCAGGGCCGACTCGTAGCAGTCGATGGCCGCGCCGATGGCCCCCCACGCAATGCCAAAGCGCGCCGAGTCGAGGCAGCTCAGCGGGCCTTTCAGGCCTTCCACGTTGGGCAGGATGTTTTCTTTCGGAATCCGCACGTTGTCGAACACCAGCTCGCCGGTGATGCTGGCGCGCAGGCTCCATTTGTTGTGGATTTCGGGGGTGGTGAAGCCGGCCATGCCGCGCTCCACGATAACGCCCTTGATGCGGCCCTGCTCGTTTTTGGCCCACACCACGGCTACCTGGCACTCAGGCGAGTTCGATATCCAGAGCTTGGCACCGTTCAGGATGAAGTCGTCGCCGTCGGCTTTGAGGTTGGTGGTCATGCCGCCGGGGTTCGAGCCGTGGTCGGGCTCGGTGAGGCCGAAGCAGCCCAGCCACTCGCCGCTGGCCAGCTTGGGCAGGTACTTACGGCGCTGCTCTTCCGAGCCGTACTGGTAGATGGGAAACATCACCAGCGAGCCCTGCACCGAGGCCGTGGAGCGCATGCCCGAGTCGCCGCGCTCAATCTCCTGCATAATGAGGCCGTAGCTGAGGTAGTCGAGCCCGCCCCCGCCGTACTCCTCCGGGATGGTGGGCCCAAACGCGCCCACCTCGCCAAACTTGCGCACGATTTCCGACGGAAAATGCGCCTGCTGCGCCCACTTTTCGATGTTGGGCGAAATTTCCTTTTTAACAAAGTCGCGGATGCTCTGGCGCACCAGGATATTCTCCTCGGTCAGCAGCCCATCGAGGTCAAAGTAGTCGGTGAAGCCGTTGGCGTTGGTGCTGCCTTTTTGGGCGGTGCGGGCTTTGGCTTCGGGCGAGAGTACGTCGGCAATGGAGGACATGGGCGGGAGAGGCTAGGGTTTAGGCAAATGTAGGGCGGGATGTAAAACGGAGTGGCACTCCGTTTCGCGTCTGGTATTGCCCGAACGCGGAAACGGAGTGCCACTCCGTTTTACATAAGCTACTGGTAAACCACCGCCAGCGCGATTTCCTCCCCTACCCCAGCCGCGCCGCTTACCTCTACCACCGCGCCGCCCGGCAGCTGCACGCGCAGCCGCCCACCGGGCAGCACGGCTAGCACGCGGCCCGGCACCGTGGCCGGCGCGGCCGGCACCACGGGCGGCCCCACGCGCAGTACCCGGCCCAAATCCAGCTCCACCACGCAGTCGGCGAGGCGGGCTATTTCGGCGGGGTCGTGGCTGATGAGGATGGTAGTGAGCGTAAACTGCCGGTGCACGGCGGCCAGCACGTCTTGCAAGCGCAGGCGGGTAGGCAGGTCGAGGGCCGACAGCGGCTCGTCGAGCAGCAAGAGGCGCGGGCGGCGGGCCAGGGCGCGGGCCAGCGCCACGCGCTGCTGCTGCCCGCCCGAGAGCACGGCCGGCCGGCGCTCGGCCAGCTCGGCTAGCTCCAGCAGTTCCAATAATTCATCCACGATGCGGCGGGCCTTGGGCTGGCCCTCGGCGGCAAAGGCCAGGTTTTCGCGCACCGTCATGTTCGGAAATAGGGCGTAGTTCTGAAACACGAAGCCCAGCGGCCGGCGCTGCGGCGGCAGCCACTGGTGGCGGGCGTGGTCATACCAAGCGCTGTTTTCAGCTTTGATAAAGCCCCCGTCGGGCCGGTCGAGGCCGGCCAGCAGGCGCAGCAACGTGGTTTTGCCCGCGCCGCTGGGGCCGCTGAGGGCTACTAGCTCGCCGGGGGCCAGCGTGAGGGCCACGTCGAGCTGGCGCGGGCCGGCGGCGGTGTGCAGGGCTTTGGTGAGGTGAAAATCTATCACGAGAGGCGGTCAGCGTCTTTGCGGGTAAACCAGTAGAGCGCCACCAAAATGACAAATGCCACGGCCAGCAGCGTAAGCGCGTAGGCATTGGCCTGGTCGTAGCGCAGGCTCTGCACCTCGTCGTAGATGGCGATGGAGGCCACGCGGGTGCGGCCGGGCAGGCTGCCACCTATCATCAAGACTACCCCAAACTCGCCCAGCGTATGGGCAAAGGTGAGCACCGCGCCGTTGAGCAGCGCGGGCTTCATGTTGGGTAGCAACACCCGCCACAGCGTAGTCAGGCGCGACTTGCCCAGCGTGTACGCAGCCTCGCTGAGCGCGCGCGGCACTTGCTGAAAGCCCGCCTGCAAGGGCTGCACCATAAAGGGCAAGCTGTACACCAGCGACCCCACCAAGATACCGGCGAATGTAAAATTCAAGCTCAGCCCCAGCCGGTTAATCAAAAACCGCCCCACCGCCGTGCTGTCGCTGAAGGCCAGCAGCAGGTAAAACCCAATGACCGTGGGCGGCAGCACCAGCGGCAGGCTCACCACGGCCTCCAGCAGCGGCTTGAGGCGACTGCGGCCGTGGGCTAGCGCATACGCCAGCGGCAAGCCCAGCAGCAGCAGCAGCGCCGTGGTGCAGGAAGCCAACGCCAGGGTCAGGCGCAGGGTTTGCCAGTAGTCGGGGGGCACTGCTTCTTAAATTAGAAATTATGAACCAACCAATTTCGCTTGTCATGCTGAGCTTGCGAAGCATCCTATCACGTTAGAATTAAGTTGTTCCAGCGCGATAGGATGCTTCGCAAGCTCAGCATGACAGGCATTTTTTTAAGAGCTGACTCTACAAGCTAAAGCCGTATTTTTTCAGTGCTGCCCGGGCCGCCGGGCTGGCTACGAAGGCGGCAAACTCCCTGGCCGTAGCATTATCCTGCGCCTGCTTCAGCACCACGTAGCTCTGCCGCAAAGGCGTGTGCGCCGTGGCCGGAATCAAATAAAACCGCCCCGCCCGGCGCAGCGCAGGGCTCAGCGCCAGCGAATAAGCCAGAATGCCGGCCTCGGCCGCGCCGGTAGCGGCGTACTGAGCCGCCTGGCCGATGTTTTCGCCCAGCACCAGCTTGGGTTTCAGCTGGTCGTAGAGCTTATAATACTGCAGAATTTCCTCGGCTTTGCGGCCGTAGGGCGCGTGGGCGGGGTTGGCGATGGCGAGGCGCCGGAGCTGCGGGTCGCGCAGGGCGTTCGGGCCCTGGGCTGGCACGTCGAGCTTGCGGCTCCAGAGCACCAGCCGGCCCTGGGCGTAGGGCACGGGGGCGCCGGCCGTGCGGCCAGCCTGCTGCAAGCGGCGCGGGTAGTCGCTGTCGGCCGAGAAAAACATATCAAACGGTGCGCCGTGGCTCAGCTGCTCAAAAAATCGGCCCGACGAGCCATACACTACCGTCACGTTGGCCTGCGGGTGCTGGCGCTTGAAAATCGTCACCAGCGAATCGAGGGCGTATTTGAGGTCGGCGGCGGCGGCGATGGTGAGCGGGGGGGGCGGCGCGGGGCGGGCG
>NZ_DASTEP010000034.1:0-10578 GCF_035709525.1 Hymenobacter sp.
CTACCCAGGGCTGCGCCTAGACTCGCGGACTGAAAGTCCGCGCTACTCCCACCCACCATTTTCCCTCTATATGAAATTTCTTAAACTCACGGCCCTATCGCTCGGCCTGCTCACTACTTCCTTTGGCTGCTCCGACAAGGAATTTCTGAACGTCGACCCAAAGGGCACGCTCACCGACGACCAGCTCAATACGCCCACTAATATTGATAAGCAGGTGATTGCGGCGTATTCGCAGCTCGGCAACGACGTGTACTACTGCCCCTACTCGTCGATGTGGCCCTACGGCAACATCCGCTCGGGCGACGCCTACAAGGGCGGCGGCGGTACGGCCGACGTGGACGGCTTCCACTTCTACGAAACCTTCTCGTTCAACCGCGTCGACAACAGCAATACCAACGACCTGTGGACGCTGCTGTACATCGGCGTGTCGCGGGCCAACGACGCGCTGCGCCGCCTCAACAACGTGAGCGCCACCGATATGCCCACCAAGGCCATTCGCCAAGGCGAGGCGCGCTTTCTGCGCGCGCACTTCTACTTTCAGTTGAAGTCGGTGTTCAAGTTTGTGCCCTACATCGACGAAACCGTGACGCCGGGCCAGGAAGGCACGGTGGGCAACACTACGCTGACCAACGACCAGCTGTGGACCAAAATCGCCGACGACTTCCGCTTTGGCGTAGCCAACCTGCCCGCCTCGCAGTCGGAAATCGGCCGCGCTACCAAGGGCGCGGCGCAGGCGTACCTGGCCAAAACGCTGCTCTACCAGGCTTACGTGCAGGGCACTAACAACGCCGTGACGAGCATCGACGCCAGCAAGCTGACGGAAGTAAACTCGCTCTGCGATGCCGTGATTGCCTCGGGCAAGTACGCGCTGAACGCCGACTTCGCCACCAACTTCCAGAGCACCGGCGACAACGGGCCGGAGTCGGTGTTCCAGATTCAGTTTTCGCGCAACGACGGTACCGCCAAGGGCCGCACCCAGCGCGGCAATGAGCTGAACTACCCCATGAACCCGGATTACGGCTGCTGCTCGTTTCACCAGCCCAGCCAAAACCTGATAAACGCCTTCAAGACCGACGCTACCACCGGCCTGCCGCGCTTCAACGACTACAATACCTCGGGCGACCTCACCACGGCCGCCGACTTCCTGGCCAATCCCGTCGACCCGCGCCTCGACCACACGGTAGCCATTGTGGGCCACCCCTTTAAGTACGACCCCAACTTCGTGTTTCAGCAGTCGTGGGTGCGCGTGCCGCAGGTGTACGGCTACAACCTTTCAATGAAGGAGAGCGTGCTGCCCACCGACCCGAGCTTCCAGAAAAACCCGCCCTTCATGAGCTCGTCGAAAAACTGGAACGTCATCCGCTACGCCGACGTGCTGCTCTGGAAGGCCGAAGCCCTCATCGAACTGAACCGCCCCGCCGACGCGCTGCCCTATATCAACCAGATTCGCACCCGCGCCCTCAACAGCACCGGCCTGCTCAAGCAAGCCAACGGCTTGGCCACTTCCAACTACAAAATCGGCCTTTACCCCTCGGCCGGCTTCACGCAGAGCTACGCCCGCGAGGCCCTGCGCTACGAGCGCCGTATGGAGTTCGCGATGGAAGGCTTCCGCTTCTTCGACCTCACGCGCTGGGGCATCGCCGCCACCACGCTCAACACTTATTTTGCTAAGGAGAAAAACCTGCGCCAGTACCTGAGCACGGCTAACTTCACGGCTGGCCGCGATGAGTATTTGCCCATCCCGCTCACGCAGATTAACTTGAGCCGGGGTCTGTATAAGCAGAATAATGGGTGGTAGCACGTTCACCCCACCCCCGGCCCCTCCCCTCCGGGAGAGGGGAGCCTGACGTCAGGTCACGGCTGCTAGCGTTGGCTTGCGGTCGGCTCCCCTCTCCCGGAGGGGAGGGGCCGGGGGTGGGGTAACACGCTTACCGAGAACTCTAAGCACTACTACCCAATGAAAAATAACGTCTTCTTCTGGTCCATCGTCGTGGCGCTGGGCGGCTTCCTGTTCGGCTTCGACACGGCCGTTATCTCCGGGGCCGAAAAGGCCATTCAGCAGCTCTGGGGCCTGAGCGCCTGGGAGCACGGCTTCACCATATCCATCGCCTTGATTGGCACGGTGATAGGCGCGATTTTTGGGGGCGTGCCCTCCGATGCGCTGGGCCGCCGCACTACTCTTAGCTGGATTGCGATACTCTACCTCGTGTCGGCGGTGGGGGCGGCGCTCTCGCCGAGCTGGGTGCCGTTTATGGTGTTCCGCTTTTTGGGCGGGCTGGGCGTGGGCGCGTCGTCGGTTACGGCCCCGCTTTATATCTCTGAGGTGTCGCCGCCCGCGTCGCGGGGGCGCATGGTGGGCATGTTCCAGTTTAATGTGGTGTTCGGTATTCTGGCCGCGTATCTGTCTAACTACCTGCTCAAAGGCATCGGCGAAGACGCTTGGCGCTGGATGCTGGGCGTGCAGGCCGTGCCGGCCATCGCGTTCTTTCTGCTGCTGTTCCGCATCCCCGAAAGCCCGCGCTGGCTCCTGCGTCGCAACCGCGTCGAAGACGCCCGCGCCGTGTTCGAGCGCATCGACCCGGCCACGGCCGATGAGAACGTGCAAACCATCCTGGTGGCTAACGCCGCCGAAACCGGTCCCGGTGAGTCGCTGTGGGCGCCGCAGTACCGGCGGCCGGTGCTGCTAGCCATTCTGTTTGCCATGTTCAACCAACTGGCCGGCATCAACGCCATCATCTACTATGCGCCGCGCATTTTTGAAATGACGGGGCGCGGGCAAGACGCGGCTCTGCTGGCCTCGGCCGGCGTGGGGCTGGTCAATTTCATCTTCACCTTGCTGGGCGTCAACATCATCGACCGCTTTGGGCGGCGGATGCTGATGCTGATAGGCTCGCTGGGGCTTATCGTGATTTTGGGGCTGGTGGCGTACTCCTTTTATAGCCAGCAATTCGGCATGGTGCCGGTGCTACTGTTTGGCTACATCGCGTTTTTTGCCTTCTCGCAGGGCGCGGTTATCTGGGTGTTTATCTCCGAGATTTTTCCGAGCGCGGTGCGCGCCAAAGGGCAGGCGCTGGGTAGCTCCACGCACTGGGTTATGGCGGTGATTATCACCTTCACCTTCCCGTATTTCACCGAGAAGCTGGGCGGTGGCAACACGTTTGCTTTCTTCGCGGGCATGATGGTGCTGCAACTGCTCTACGTGCTCAAAATGATGCCGGAAACGAAAGGTACTACCCTGGAGGCGGCCGATAAGGCGCTGGTACTGCACTAAAATCGTCTGCCCTCACAAGCATAGCGAAGCAAGCGCTGGCCGCCGTTTAGCGCGCAGCGCGCAACGGCAGGCCGCCCAGTGGGGTGAGTTTCCAAACTCACTGCTGCGCAGCGGCAAGCAACGCCCACCGAGCAGCACACCTCACTACGCGAGTCGGGAGACTCGCCCCACTGGGCGGCCTGCCGTTACGCGCTGCGCGCTAAACGGCGGCCAGCGCTCGTAAAAGCGCCCAACTTTCAACTCACACCCGCAACTCAATATGAAAAACGTCATCTGCTTCGGCGAAATACTTTGGGACATGCTGCCCACCGGCAAGCAGCCGGGCGGCGCGCCCTTCAACGTGGCCGTGCACCTGCACCAACTGGGGCAGCCGGTGCAGCTCATCAGCCGCGTGGGCGACGATGAGCTGGGCCGCGAGCTACTCGATTTTGTGGAGTCTAAGAGCCTGAGTACCGAGTACATTCAGCGGGGCCACACCCACCTCACGGGCGTGGTGAAAGCCAACGTGGGTGATGCCAACGAGGTGGTGTACAAGATAGTACAGCCCGTGGCCTGGGACTACATTCAGTACGAAGAAGCCCTGGCCCAGCTCGTAGCCCAGGCCGATGTGCTGGTATTCGGCAGCCTGGCCGCCCGCCAGGCCAACACCCGCGAAACCCTTTATCGCCTGCTGGAGCACGCCCGCTACCGGGTGTTCGACGTGAACATGCGCCCGCCGCACTACACGAAAGAGGTAACCAAATACCTGCTCGAAAAAGCCGACCTCGTGAAGATGAACCACCACGAGCTGGCCGAAATCATGGGCTGGTTTGGCGAAGCCGAGCTCACCGACCGGCCCGCCGCCATGCGCTGGCTGGCCGAGCGCTTTAACCTGCAAGCCGTGTGCGTGACCTGCGGGGCCGATGGCGCGCTGCTGCTGAAAGGTGGCGAGATGTACCAGGCCCCCGGCCTGCCCGTGGAGGTGCGCGATACCATCGGCAGTGGCGACGCCTTTTTGGCGGCCCTGCTCAAAGGCTGGCTGGCCGGCGACGAGCCGGGGGCCATGCTGCGCTTTGCCTGCGCGGCCGGCGCGCTGGTGGCCACGCACCAGGGCGCTACGCCCGTCATCACGGCAGCCGACGTAGCCGCGCTGCAAGCGCTGGCCGCCGTTTAGCGCGCCGCGCGTAACGGCAGGCCGACCAGTGGGGCGAGTCTCCCGACTCGCGTAGTGAGGTGTGCTGCTCGGCGGGCGTTATTGTCGCTACGCGGCAGTGAGTTTGGAAACTCACCCCACTGGTCAGCCTGCCGTTACGCGCGGCGCGCTAAACGGCGGCCAGCGCCGCGCGTGTGCTATGCACTTGTTTTTCATTCCCCACCCTTGCTCTTGCTTATGAAGAAGTTACTCTCTCTGCTGAGTTGCTCGTTTTTGGCCTCGGCCGCCCTCGCCCAAACGGCCGCGCCCGTGCCGCCAGCCACGCCGCAGTACCGCCCGGCCTACCACTTCACGCCCGCCGCGCACTGGATGAACGACCCCAACGGCATGGTCTACTACCAGGGCACGTACCACCTGTTTTTTCAGTACTACCCCGGCGCGATGGTGTGGGGGCCCATGCACTGGGGCCACGCCACCAGCCCCGATATGCTGACCTGGAAGGAGCAGCCCATCGCGCTGTATCCCGACAGCCTGGGCTACATTTTCTCGGGCTCGGCCGTGATTGACAAGAACAACACCGCCGGCTTTGGCAAGGATGCGATGGTGGCCATGTTCACCTACCACGAGCCCAAGGGCGAAAAAGCCGGCCGCGACAACTACCAGACCCAGGGCCTGGCCTACAGCCTCGACGCGGGCAAAACCTGGCAGAAATACGCCCAGAACCCGGTGCTCAAGAACCCCGGCATCAAGGACTTCCGCGACCCCAAGGTGAGCTGGAACGATGCCACTCAAAAGTGGGTGCTGACGCTGGCTACCCTCGACCGCATCACGTTCTTCTCGTCGCCCAACCTCAAGGACTGGACCAAGGAAAGCGAATTCGGCCAGAAGCTAGGCGCGCACGGCGGCGTGTGGGAGTGCCCCGATTTGTTTCCACTCACGCTCAAGGGCAAGCAGTACTGGGTGCTCATCGTCAACCTCAACCCCGGCGGCCCCAACGGTGGCTCGGCTACGCAGTACTTTGTGGGTCAGTTTGATGGCAAGACCTTTACACCTTTCAACGACAAAACCAAGTGGGCCGACTACGGCCCCGACGAGTACGCGGGCGTCACGTTCGCCAACACCGGCAGCCGCCGCATTTTCCTGGGCTGGATGAGCAACTGGGAGTACGCCAACCAGGTGCCCACCTCGCCCTGGCGCAGCGCCATGACCATCCCGCGCGAGCTGGGTTTGCGCCAGGAAGGCGCGGAAATCTACCTCACCTCGCAGCCCGCTGCCGAGCTGACCAGTATTGCCAAAGCCCCGACCACCCTGCAAAACGTGGCCGTGAAAAACACGGTAGACCTTACCACCCGCCTCAAAAGCACGTCCGCCAAGCACAAGCTCACCCTCAAAACCGCGCAGCTTGGCAGCTTCGAGCTGCTGCTGGGCAACGCGGCCGGCGAGGAGCTGGTAGTGGGCTACGACCAAGCTAAAAAACAGTATTTCATCGACCGTAGCAAAGCCGGCCAGAAGGATTTCAGCCCCAAATTCACGGGCCGCGCCACGGCCCCGCGCCTGAGCGCGGCGGCCGGTACCGAGCTCACGCTGTTTTTCGACGCCGCGTCGGTGGAGCTGTTTGCCGACCAGGGCCTGACGACGATGACGGAAATCTTCTTTCCCAATAAGCCATTGACTACTATTAAGCTGCGTTCAGCCTCGGGCGTTACGTTCCAGGAAATCAGCGATGCGCCGCTGGCGCCTAAGGCAGCGGCTACGGTAGTCGGGCAGCGGTAGCGTGGGTGTAGAGACGCATCCTTGCGTCTCACGTCAGACAAGCCGAACAACGACGAGACGCAAAGATGCGTCTCTACACCAGGCTATAAGCACGCAAAAGGGAGGCCGGGCAGCAATGCCCGGCCTCCCTTTTTTATTCAGCTATCAGTCAGTAAGAAAGCCAATAGCCAGTAGCTAAAGGCTAACAGCCAAACCCTTAAAAACCACCCTTATCCAGGTTCAAATCCTCTTTCGGCTCCGCGCCCATGAAGGGGTAGGGGTACTCCGTGGGCGGGTTGAAAGTCTCCTTGATGGCGCGGGGCGACACCCAGCGCTGCAAGTTCAGGGCCGAGCCGGCCTTGTCGTTGGTACCCGAGGCGCGGGCCCCGCCGAAGGGCTGCTGGCCCACCACGGCCCCGGTGGGCTTGTCGTTGATGTAGAAGTTGCCGGCTGCGTTCACGAGGCGCTTGGTAGCCAGGTCGATGGCGTAGCGGTCCTGTGCGAAAATGGCCCCGGTGAGGGCGTAGGGCGAGGTCGAATCCACGAGGTCGAGGGTGGCTTCAAATTCTTGTTCGTCATACATATACACCGTCACGACGGGGCCGAACAGCTCGTCGCACATGGTGGTGTACTTGGGGTCTTTGGTCACAATGACGGTCGGCTCCACGAAGTAGCCCTTCGACTTGTCGTAGCCGCCGCCCGCGATGATTTCGGCGTCCGCGTCCTGCTTGGCCCCGTCGATGTAGCGCGCCAGCTTGTCGAAGCTCGCTTCGGTGATTACGGCGTTCACGAAGTTGGTAAAGTCTTCGACGTCACCCATTTTCACGGTCGCCAGGTCGGCTTTCACGTAGTTCAGAATCTCGTCGGCGAGGTTGCTGGGCAGGTACACCCGCGAGGCCGCCGAGCATTTCTGCCCCTGGTATTCGAACGCGCCGCGTACGATGCCTGTCGCTACCGCTTTGGCCTTGGCCGAGGGATGCGCCACGATGAAGTCCTTGCCGCCCGTTTCGCCCACGATGCGCGGGTACGACTTGTAGGTGGGCAGGTTCTGTCCGATTTCCTGCCAGATGGTTTGGAAAACCTTGGTCGAGCCCGTGAAGTGGATGCCCGCGAAATCGCGGTGCTTGAAAATCACGTCGCCGGCCACCGGCCCGTCCACGAAGATGAGGTTGATAACGCCCGCCGGCACGCCGGCTTCCTCGAACAGCTCCATCAGCACCTGGGCCGAGTAGATTTGCGGGTAGGCTGGTTTCCAAACTACTACGTTGCCCATCATGGCTACGGCGGCGCAGAGGTTGGCCGCGATGGAGGTAAAGTTGAACGGCGTGAGCGCGAACACGAAACCTTCGAGCGGCCTGTGCTCCAGGCGGTTCCACATGCCGGGGGCCGACTCGGGCTGCACCTGGTAGATTTCCTGCATGAAATGCACGTTGAACCGGAAGAAATCAATTAGCTCGCAGGCCGCGTCAATCTCGGCCTGAAACGCGTTCTTGCTCTGGCCCAGCATGGTAGCCGCGTTGATGCGCGCTCGGTAGGGGCCGGCCAGCAGCTCGGCCGCTTTCAGGAAAATGGCGGCGCGCTCCTGCCAGGGCATGTTGGCCCAGGCCGGGCGGGCAGCTAGCGCCGCGTCGATGGCCTGCGTCACGTGGCTGGCGTCGCCCTCGTGAAACTGCCCCAGCACGTGCTGGTGGTCGTGCGGCGGGTGCAGGCTGATAGTGCGCCCCGTGCGCACTTCTTGCCCGCCGATGTGCATGGCAATATCCTGCTGGGTTTGCTTGAGGCGATTGAGTTCTTTCACCAGTTCGGCGCGCTCGGGCGAGTTGGGCGCGTAGCCCTTCACGGGCTCGTTAAGGGGCTTGGGAACTTGAAAAAAGGCGTTGGCCATGGGGTAGTGGAGAGGAGGGTAGAGAAATAAAATGCAAAACTAACTGTCATGCTGAGCGGAGCGCAGCGCAGTCGAAGCATCTCTTTAGCACAGTAATTTCTGATGCTAACAACGAAGCGGCAGAGATGCTTCGACTCCGCTGCGCTACGCTCAGCATGACGAGTGTATATGAACGAATTACAAAAAGCCGCGCAACTCATCCAAGCTGGCGATTTCATAAGTAGTCTGCGCGAAATGCCGCCGCCGCGCCGGGTTGAAATACACCTGGTCGATGCCTGCGTTGTAAGCGCCCAGCACGTCGCATTCGAGGTTGTCGCCCACCATCAGGCTTTCGGCGGCGGTGGCCCCGGCCTTGGCCAGGGCGTGGGCAAACATGCGTGGGTCGGGCTTGAGGCAGCCGCTGGCTTCGGAGGTAATGACTTCCTGGAAGTAGTCGGTTAGCTTCGACGAAACGAGCTTGATACGCTGCACATCCTCAAAACCATTGGTGATGAGATGCAGCACGTAGCCCTTGCCTTGCAGATAGCCCAGCACCTCGTGCGTGTGCGGAAAAACGGCCGATTTATACGGCAGAATATCCGTGAACCGCGCCGAAATATCCACCGGAATATCCGCCTCGGCCACGCCCAGCTTGGTAAGCGTGCGCAGAAAGCGGGTTTCGCGCAGCTGCTTCTGCGTCACCTTATTGGCTTGGTACAGTCGCCAGAGCGCATGGTTGACCTCGCTATACCGGCTGTTGAACTGCTCGAACGAAAACGTGCCGTGCCGCCCCAGGTCGTAATCGAGGTAGAGCTGATGTAGCGTTTCGTGGGCGTTGGCTTCGAAGTCCCACAGCGTGTGGTCGAGGTCAAAAAATAGGTGGCGGTAGGGCTTCACGGTGGGGAGTTTTGAGTTCATAGTTTTGAGTTTTGAGTTGGGAATTTTGGCGGCCTTAGTCAGCCAACTCAAAACTCCCGACTCAGAACTCATAACTCGCGGAGCAACAAGTCAGTCAGCAACCGGCCTTTGCCCAAGTGCTCGTGTACCAGGCGCTCGGCGTCTTTGGGTCGCACGTTGCCGTAGAAAATGCCTTCGGGGTACACCACTACAGCCGCGCCGGGGCCTTTTTTACAGTGCTTGCAAAGGTCGAGGCAATTGCAAGTTTGCACGCGGTTGTGGGCCTTTTGGCCGTCGGCCACGACGGTTTTGAGGCCCTGCGCCTTGAGCTCCTTTTTGAGGGCTTTGGCCAGGTCGTCGCCGACTTCCGACTTCTGGTTGGTGCAAACGAATAGGTGGTGCGCTATCATAAGTTGAGTCGTCTACCCGGCTTCCGGCAGCCAGCGGCGGTTTTGAATTTTATACGCGGCCAGCTCGCGGTTGCTCCACAGGGTTTGGTACACTTGCTGGTCGCGCAGCAACTGCGCATCGCGCTCCATGTAGCCAAGCAACTGCTGCAGCAATTCAGTTGTCTCTTCTTTCAGGAAATAAAACATCCAGTTGTCGAGCCGGCGAAAACCCACCAGCCCGGCATTTTTCAAATACGTGAGCTGCCGCGAGGTTTTGGTTTGGGTGAAATCGAGCACCTGCTCCAGGTCGCCGACCACCATTTCCTGGTTGCGCCACAGCAAATGCAGGATGCGGACGCGGCTCTCGTCGCCGAGCGCCTTGAAAAGTTGTTGCCCAAATGCAACGGAGAAATGTTTTACGCGCATCTGCCGTTGTGAGAAGCCGCCTGGCTGCTTTACGAGCCCAAAAGTACGGCCCCCGCGCCGGGCGGCTGCGTATCTTTGCTTTACCTGAATCAAGCCCCACCATCCTTTCGTGAATAGTCGTCGTTTCTTATTGATGCTGAGCCTGGTAGTGCTCACGGGCATGCTGGCCGTCCCGCGGGCCTTCGCCCAGGGCAAGCGCCAGGTCGTGCAGTTTACGGGCATCGTGGCGAGCGGCGACAGCCTGCTGGGCGTGCCGGGCGCGTCGGTGTACGTGCCCAAAGCTGGCCGCGGCACCACCACCAACGCCTACGGCTACTTCTCGATGGCCGTGCTGGCCGGCGACAGCATCGTGATACGCTCGCTCGGCTATCGCAACCAGACTGTGGTTATTCCGACTGATTATCAGCGCCAAAGCTTCTCGGTTATTATCTCGCTCAAGGAAGATGCTGCCGTGCTGCCCGAGGTGCGGGTATTCCCCTACACCACTGAGCAAGCCTTCAAGCGCGCCTTCCTGGCCATGAAGCCCGCCGGTACGGAAGGCTCATCGGCCGCCGACAACCTGAACGCCGACCTGATGCGGCGCATCCTCAACAGCCAGCCGATGGGTGCCACGGCCAACTTCCGCCAGACCATGTCGCAGCAGCAGTACAATTTCGAGCGCCGCATGGGCACCGCGCCAAACCCCTACAGCAACAACCCGTTGCTGAACCCTTTTAGCTGGTTGCAGCTCATCAAACAGGTGAAAAACGGCGATTTGAAGAAGAAAGCAAGCGACGATTATTAAGCTTCGGTAGTCAATTTTCAATGCCAAACCCCAGCTTGCAGCACGTGCTGCAAGCTGGGGTTT
>NZ_DASTEP010000035.1:0-7153 GCF_035709525.1 Hymenobacter sp.
CCCGCCCCCCTCTCCAAAAAAGAGGGGGGAGCCGGACGCCCAACAACGTCCGTCTGTGGTCGGCTCCCCCTCTTTTTTGGAGAGGGGGTTGGGGGGTGAGGTTCCCCGTGCCGGGCTGGCACTGCTGGCGCTATTCCTCACCTTCGCCGCCCACGCCCAAACTACCCTCGGCTCCACGGCCGGCGCACCCGTGAACCTGGGCCAGGCCCTGCAAACGGCGGGCACCCAAAACCAGTCGCTGCGCAATGCCGGCCTGCAAACCCAGCAGCAGCAGGCGCTCATTCGCACCGGGCTGGAGCTGCCGCGCACGGTGATTGATTTTCAGGTGGGCCAGCTGTCGAGCAATTATACCGATAACACGTTCAATATCATTCAGCAAACGGCCCTGCCAAGCGTGTACCTGGCGCAGCGCCGGCTGCTGCAAAGCCAGGGCGCTACCGCCGAGCAGCAGGCCGCCGTGAGCCGCCGCAGCCTGGCGCAGGCCATCCGCACTAACTACTACGGCCTGCTGGTAAGCTACCGCCGGGTGGCGCTGCTGCGCCGGCAAGACAGCCTGTACCGCCGCGCCGCCCGCGCCGCCCTCATCCGCTACAAAGTGGGCGAAACCAACCGCCTGGAGCAGGTAGCCGCCCAGGCGCGGGTGCTTGAAATCGAAAACCGCCTGCTCACCACGCTTTCCGACCTGGAGGTGCAGCGCGAGCAGCTGGGCCAGCTGCTGGGCAGCCCCGGCGCGGCCGCCGTCGACACCACCCAGGCGCTGCTGGCCCCGCTCGCGGCCACCGACACGGCCGCCCTCTCGCCCGAAAGTAACCCTACGCTGGGTTTGTTGCGCCAGCAAATAGCCGTGAGCCAGTTGCAAGTGCGCGTAGAGCAGCTGCGCCGCCTGCCCGACCTGCGCGCCGGCTACTTCCAGCAAACGTTGCGGCCCGAGTTTACGGCCCTGCGGGTGGCGCAGCTGGGCGTGGCCCTGCCGCTGCTGGGCGGGGCCGGGCGGGCGCGAGTGGCCGCCGCTCGCCTGGGCGAGCAGGTGGCCCAGGGCCAGCTGGCCTACACTACCAGCCAGCTCACCACCCAGCTTAGCACGCTGCGCCGCCAGTTGCGCCGGGCGCGGGCCTCGCTCGACTATTACGAGAAAACGGCCCTGCCCCAGGCCCGGCTCATTATCGTGACGGCCGAAAAAAGCTTCCGGGCCGGCGACATCGACTACGTAACCTACGTGGTGAATACCGAGCCTGCCTGGCAGATTCAAAGCAACTACCTCGACCAGGCGCAGCGGTATAATGAGCTCGTGGTGAGCGTGCAGGCGCTCACGGGGGCGGATATTCTGGTGGGCAAGTAGGGTAGGGCGGGCCCGCCCTGCTCACCGCAGCATTTCTCTTCGATTTGATTCAAAAACTATGTTTTTCAAGTTAAACCTAACGGCCCTAGCTGGCACCATGGCCCTGCTCGCCGCCTGCGGCACCAAGCCTGACACCGCCCAAAAAGCCGCCCCGGCCGCCGCTCCCGCTGCTCCGCCCAACCCCGACGAAGTAACCGTGGGCGCGGCCCAGCTGCAAGCGGCCGGCGTGGCCCTGGGCACCTTCGAGCGCCAGAACATGACCACCGAGGTGCAGGCCAACGGCTCGGTCGAGGTGCCGCCCCAAAACCGCGTTTCCATCACGGCCATCATGGGCGGCTACGTGCAAACGGTGGCCGTGCTGGCCGGCGAGCGCGTGGCTGCCGGTGCGGTGGTAGCTACGCTGCGCTCGCCCGAATACCTAACCTTGCAGCAGAACTACTTGCAGAGCAAGGCCCGCGTGCGCTTCTTGGCCGAAGACCTGGAGCGCCAGCGCATATTGGACGTGGAGGACGTGGGTGCCAAGCGCAAGCTGCAACAGGCCCGCGCCGACTACGCCAGCGAGCAGGCCACGTTGCACGCCACGGCCGCGCAGCTGCGGTTGCTCGGCATCTCGGTGGCCCGCCTCGACGCTACTGGCCAAATCGTGGCCAGCGTGCCGCTCACCACGCCCATCGGCGGCTACGTGAAGGCCGTGAACGTGAACCCCGGCCAGTACGTGAACCCCCAGGACGTGCTGGTAGAAGTGCTGAACCGCGACGACCTGCACCTGGAGCTCAAGGTCTTTGAAAAGGACGTGGCCAAGGTGCAGGTGGGGCAGAAGATTCTATTCAAAATCCAGAACGCCAACCGCGACGAGGAACTCACGGCCCGCGTCTTCCTGGTGGGTAAGGCCTTCGACGATGATGCCCGCACGGTGCGCGTGCACGCCCACTTCGAGCCCGAGCGGCGCGATTTATTACCCGGCCAGTTTGTGGCCGCCCGCATCCAAACGGCCGGGGCGCGCGTGCAGACGCTGCCCGAGGGCGCACTCATCCAGGCCGGTGACCTGAGCTACATTTTTCGGCGCGTAAGCCAGGATTCGGGCCGCACCACGTTTCGGCGGGTGCGGGTGCGCGCCGGCCAGCCTCAGCACGGCGACGTGGCCGTAACCATCCTCGACCCGCTGCCCGATACTACCCAGCTGGTGCGCAAGGGCGCGTATTTTCTGGATGCCGAATTGCGCAAAGGCGAGGGCGGGGATGAGTAAGTGAGCGCGAATGATGTTGCTTGTTGGTCGTGTTACCCCACCCCCGGCCCCTCCCCCCCCCCGGAGGGGAGGGGCCGGGGGTGGGGTAACGCGGCCGGCAAGTCGTCAACCATTCCGCCCGCCCGGCGTTTAGCCGCCATGCCCATTCGCCACTACCCCACGCTGCACGCCTACGTGCAGGCCAACCGCCGCACCCGCGCCGAGTACGACGCCGAGGCGCTGCCGCTGCTCGAAGGTGCCCTGCCGCCCGACCTCGTGGGCACGCTGCTGCGCAACGGCAACGGCCACTTCGAGCAGCACGGCGTACCCTACGAGCATTTGTTCGATGGCGATGGCATGGTAGCGCGCTTCCAGTTTGATGGGAAAAATGTGACCTATCGCAACCGCTACGTGCGCACCGACGAGTACGTGGCCGAGGAAAAGGCCGGCAAGATGCTCTACCGCAGCTTTGGCACCAACCTGCCCGGTGGGCTGCGTGCCAACTTCGGCAAAACGCAGTTCAAGAATACCGCCAATACCAGCCTGGTAGCGCACGGCGGCCACCTGTTGGCGTTGTGGGAGGGCGGCCTGCCGCATCGCCTCGACCCCGACACGCTGGCCACCCTCGGCCGCTACGACTACGGCGGCGCGCTACGCAACCCGTTCGGCTGGCTCGACCGCCGCATCACGCCCGAACTGCCGTTTTCGGCCCACCCCAAGGTGCACCCGACCACCGGCGTGCTCCATAATTTCGGCACCGTAGCCGGCACTCAGCACCGCCTGGCGCTGTACGAGGTAAGCCCCACGGGTGAGGCCCGGCTGGCGCACGCGCTGCCCATGCCGGCCGCCACCTTCGCCCACGATTTTGTGCTGACCCAGAGCGGGCACCGCATTTTCTTTCTCACGCCGGTGGCGTTTGACGTGGTGCGGGCGCTGGCGGGCATCACCTCGCCGGCCGCGTCCATCAAGGTCGATAGCCGGCAAGCGACCCAGGTAGTGGTAGTTGGCCCCGATGGCGCGGTGCAGCGCCTCGAAACCGAATTCGGTTTCCCCTTCCACTTCGTGAACGGCTACCAGGATGCCGACGGCACGCTCGTGGCCGACGCGCTGCTGATGAACACCTATCCCGACTCGCTCAGCATCAAGGCCTACTTGGCCGGCAACCTGCCCGACGACGAGCCATTGGCCAAATTCGTGCGCTTCCGGCTCGACCTGACGGCCGGTACCGTGGCGCGTCAGTTATTGTCTGATTATGAGGGCGAGCTGCCCGAAATCAACCCCACCCGCGTGGGCCAGCCCTACCGTTACGCTTGGGCCATCGGCCGCCCGCCAAGCCACCCGCTGCCGCTACTCGACCACCTCATCAAGCTTGATGTGCACACCGGCGAAGCCCGCCATGCCTACGAACCCGCCACGCTGGTGAGCGAGCCCGTGATAATTCCCCGCGCAAACGCTGCCGCCGAAGACGACGCCTACCTCGTGTACCTGCGCTTCGACGCCCGCACCACCACTACCGACCTCATCGTGGCCGACGCGGCCGACCTGCGCCTACTGGCCCGGCTGGGGCTGCCGCACAACATTCCACTGGGCTTTCATGGCCTGTGGCAGGCGGCCTAGCGCGGCTGTTGAGGTAGTTCGCTAGGATAAACTGGCTGGCTATTCGCTTGGTTTTTTGCAGGCACGGGCACCTGGGCCAGCGGCGCGGGCTGGCCGGGGTAGCTGCGGCTCAGCAGCAGCCCCGCCCCGCAGAGCACACTCACGAAGCCAAGGAAAATGAACAGCGCGCGCACCGACAGCGAGCGAACGGGAAAGGGCGAAGCCGTGAAGAAAACCATAGAAATCGCAAGGAAAAGGAACCTGTGGATGCTGGCTAAGCTGCGCGGAAAGCAGCCTTCTTGACTATAGAACTACTGCTGCCTGCTTACTCGCCCGGCCGGAGCCAGGTAAAAGTGCTTTGCGGCCTGCTAATATATACCCTGAATCAAATAAACTAGTGGTGCGCGTTAAATTAGGGTTAAAAGCCTGATGGGCAGGGTTACGTTTTGATACTGAGTTGCGTGGTTCCGCTCGTCCCACGTTGCGGAATAGCCCCGGAGGGGCGGCCCGTCGGTAGAAAAAGTCGGCTCAAGCAAATCAAAGCCCCGTAGGGGCGACCCAGCTAGTCGAGCGGGTCGCCCCTACGGGGCTAATTATTTTAAAAATAGGGTTTTGGCTACCGGCGGGCCGCCCCGCTGGGGCTACCTCACGTTGCGAAGCAGCTAGGCGTAGCGGTCGGGCGAGAAGGCGTCGATAACCAGCGACAGTTGCTGCTCCCGAATTTGCTCGGCCAGCAGCAGGCCGGTGGCGGGGGCCAGGCTGATGCCCATCATGCCGTGGCCGCTGCCGAAGAGCACGTTGCGCCACTTGGCGGTGGGGCCAATGTAGGGCAGGCCGTCGGGCGAGCAGGGGCGCAGGCCGCTCCACACGGCTTCGGGCGCGGGCGGGGTGGGCGCAAAGCCCGCGTAGTAACGCGGAATGGCCTCAAAAATGCCTTGCACGCGCTTGGCGTTGATGCGCAGGTCGGTATCCGTGATTTCCATGGTGCCCCCGAAGCGCACCTGCGCGCCGAAGGGCGTCACGGCCACTTTTTGCTCGGTGAGGATGGCCGGCGTGCGAATGGCGGGCTGGTTTTCCTGCATAAAGCTGTAGCCCTTGCCCGACAGCATGGGCAGCTTCAAGCCTAGCAGCCGGGCCACCTTGCCCGACCACGCCCCGGCGCACACTACCAGCTGGTCGCAGGCAAAGTCGCCCTGGCTCGTGACGACGTGGGTAATGGTCTGGCCGGTGTGGGCGAAGCGTAGCACCTCGGCCTGCCCCACCAGGCGCACGCCCCGCGTTTGCAGGTAGTGCTTGAGGAAATCGTAGAGGCGGGCGGGGTTGAGGTGGGCGTCGCCGGTGAAGTGCACGGCTCCGCGCACGTCGAGGTCGGCCTCGGGCTCCAGCTCGCGCACCTCGCTACGCGAGAGCACGTTGGCCGCGATGCCGTTGGCGTTGGAGAGCGCCGCCATTTCCACTTCCTCATGCTCGACAGCGGCCGTTTTGTAGAGCATCAGCAGGCCCTTTTCTTCGAGGCCGATGCCCGCGCCGGGGTGCTCGCGGGCGAAGTCGAAGTAGAGGCTCTTGCTGAGTAAGCTCAGGTTTTTGAGGTAGGGCAGGCTGCGGTCGACGTGCTTTTTGGTGGCCGAGCGGTAGAACAGCAGGCACCACTCCACGAGGCGGCGGTCGAGGCGCGGGTGAATGTAGAACGGGCTTTTGGAGGAGAGCATCCACTTCACGCCCTTGCCAATCATGCCCGGCGAGGCCAGCGGCACGAAGTGGCTGGGCACTATCATGCCCGCGTTGCCAATGGAGCAGCCCTGCGTTAGGTCGCCCTGGTCGAGCACGGTCACCTCGGCACCCGCCTCCACGAGGTAGTAGGCGGTAAACAGCCCGATGATGCCCCCGCCGATAATCGTTACCTTACTCATAACTAGCTGCTAAAGAACCTGAAAGCCGTGAACGTAGGGGTCTTCGTCGTCGAAGAAAATAGTGTTGTGGCCCGTGATAATGGCCCAGCCCTCGATGCCGGGCCGGATGGCCGGCCGGCCGGCCACCGTGGTTTCTTCCTCAATAGTGCCCGTGAAAATAGAGCCGATAATGCTCTCGTGCACAAATTTATCGCCGGGCTTGAGGCGGCCCTGGGCGTACCACTGCGCCATGCGGGCCGAGGTGCCGGTGCCGCACGGCGAGCGGTCGATGGCCTTGTCGCCGTAAAACACGGCGTTGCGCGCCGTGGAGGTCGGAGCCAGTGTATCGCCCGCCCACAGGATGTGCGAAAGCCCCTGAATAGTCGGGTTTTCGGGATGCACGAAAATGTACTGCTCGTTGAGGCGCTGGCGCAGTACCCGGCTCCAGGCAATGAGCTGGTCGGCGGGGTAGGCTTGCAGACCCTTAAAGTTGGCTTGCGGGTCCACGATGGCGTAGAAATTGCCGCCGTAGGCTACGTCCACGCGCAAGGGGCCCAGGTCGGGACACTCCACGGCCAGCCCCTCCGAGTCGAGGTAAGCGGGCACGTTCACGAGCTTCACCGATTTCACCTTGTTGCCTTCCTGGCGGTAGCTCACCAGCACGAGGCCGGCGGGCGTTTCGAGCCGCAGCTGGCCCGGCACTTTGGGGGTGATGAGGCCTTCTTCGAGGGCGATGGTGACGGTGCCGATGGTGCCGTGGCCGCACATGGGCAGGCAGCCGCTGGTTTCGATGTAGAGCACGGCCACGTCGTTGGCCGGGTCGTGCGGTGGGTACAGGATGCTGCCCGACATCATGTCGTGGCCCCGCGGCTCAAACATGAGCCCCTTGCGAATCCAGTCGAACTCTTGGAGAAAGTGCTGGCGCTTCTCGCTCATGTTGGCCCCGCGCAGCACGGGGCCGCCGCCCGCTACCAGGCGCACCGGGTTGCCGCAGGTGTGCGCGTCGATGCAAAAAAAAGATTTGTGGGGCATTGGGTGGGATGATGATAATTAAAACTGTGTAAGCGTGTCGCCTCACCCCCCGGCCCCCTCTCCGAAAAGGAG
>NZ_DASTEP010000036.1:0-23500 GCF_035709525.1 Hymenobacter sp.
CATCAAGCAGAGACGCAGCGGAGTCGAAGCATCTCTACCTCAGTACTAACCTCCGACGCTAGCAACGAAGCGATAGAGATGCTTCGACTTCGCTGCGTCTCTGCTTGATGCGCAGAATGCTCAGCATGACAGTATCATCCACTCATCCACTCATCCAAAAAACCACTCATCCAAAAAACCCGCTCACTTCCTAATTCTATACATGCTCTACTACCGCCTACTCTGCGCCGGCGCGCTACTAGTAAGCTCTTTTGCCAGCCACGCCCAAAAGCCAATCAAGAAAGATGAAGTGCTGCTCTTCGCTTATTTCAAAGGCAACGGCGAGGATGGCCTGCACCTGGCCACCAGCCCCGACGGCCTGCGCTGGCAAGCCCTGAACGGCGATAAATCGCTGCTTACGCCCACTGTGAGCAAGGATAAGCTCATGCGTGACCCCTGCATTATCCGGGGCCAGGACGGACTGTTTCACATGGTCTGGACCACGAGCTGGCACGACCGGGGCATCGGCTACGCCAACTCGAAAGACCTGGTGCACTGGAGCCCGCAGCAATACCTGCCAGTGATGGAGCACGAGCCCACCGCCAAAAACTGCTGGGCGCCTGAAATTACCTACGACGCCAAAAGCAAGCAGTACCTGATTTACTGGGCCACTACCATTCCGGGCCGCTTCAAGGCCGGCGAAACCACGGCCGACGGCGGCAACAACCACCGCATCTACTACGTGGCGACTACTGATTTCAAGAATTACACCCCCGCCAAGGTGCTGTACGATAAGGATTTTAACGTCATCGACGCTACCATCCAGCCCGCCGGCAAGCGCTTCGTCATGTTTCTGAAAGACGAAACCCGCGAGCCGGCCCAGAAGAACCTGCGCGTGGCCTTTGCCGACCAGGCGGCCGGGCCGTACAGCGCGCCCTCGGCCCCCATCACGGGCCAGTACTGGGCCGAGGGACCCACGGCCATTCAGCTGGGCGACAAGTGGTTGGTATACTTCGACAAATACACCGCGCATAAGTACGGGGCCGTTACCTCGACCGACCTCACGCACTGGACCGACATTTCCGACCAGGTGCAGTTTCCGCAGGGCACGCGCCACGGCACGGTGCTGCGCATCACTAAAAAGGAGCTGGCCCAGCTTCCGCAATAAGTTACTTATGTTCAACTACTCCCTCTTCGCGCTGCCCCTCGCGGGTCTACTAGGCGCTACTGCCCCGGCCCCTACGGCCACCATCACGGTGCGCAACAAGCTAAGCCTGGCGCGCCGTGCCGAAACTATCACCCTGCCGCTGGCGCAGTTGCCGGCCGCCGTGCGCAACCTCAGCGCCACCAGCCTGCGCGTGCGCGACGCTAGCAAGAAGCTGCTGGTGAGCCAGCTGGTAGACACCAACGCCGACGGCCAGCCCGACGAGCTGCTGTTCCAGACCGACGTGCCGGCCCGGGGCACGCAGACCTTTACGGTGGCGGCGGGCACCGAGCCGGTGCCCGCCAGCGAGCTCACCACCTTCGCCCGCTTCGTGCCCGAGCGCACCGACGACTTTGCCTGGGAAAACGACCGGGTGGCCTTCCGCACCTACGGCCCCAATGCCGAGCAGCTATACGACCGTAAAGACTCGAACGGCACGCTCAGCAGCGGCATGGACTGCTGGCTCAAGCGCGTGAGCTACCCCATCATCGACAAGTGGTACGGCCGCCACGTCAATGTGAAGCCCTTCGCCTACCACACCGACATCGGCGAGGGCTACGACCCCTACCACGTGGGCAGCAGCCGCGGCGTGGGCGGCACCGGCGTGCTGGTGAGCGACAAGCTATACACGTCGCGAAATTTCGTCAGCTATAAAGTACTGGCTATCGGGCCTATCCGCACGGTATTTGAACTCACTTATGCGCCCTTTGACGCGGCCGGCCAGCTTATAGTAGAAAAGAAAATTATCACCCTCGACTTGGGCTCCAACCTGACCCGTTACGAAGAACATTTCAGCCCTACTTATAAGCCCCTGCCGAATTGCACCATCGGCCTCACGCTGCACGAGGCCAAGGGTGAGGTGCAGGCCAACCGCCCGGCGGGCTGGTTTCGGTATTGGGAGAAAGTCGACGACTCCAACCTGGGCACCGCCGTAGTAGTAGCCCCTAGCTACCTCACTGATTACCAAGACCACCGCAGCGCCAAAAAAGACGACAACCAGCTCTACATGGTGACCAAGCCCCGGCAAAATACAGTCGTGTTCTACGCCGGCTTTGGCTGGCAAAAAAGCGGGCAGTTTGCCACCGCCGCCGCCTGGGACGCCTACCTCGGCGAGTTTGCCCAGCGCCTGGCCTCGCCGCTAGCCGTGAGCTGGCGGTAGGTTTTTGCCCGGCGCTGCCTCGCCGGGCGTGCCCCCGCCACGCTGCGGGGTAGCCCCTCGGCGCAACCATTTACGCGCCGTAACCAAGCCCCACAGGGGCGCCCCCGTCTACCAGCTGAGGCGCCCCTGTGGGGCCTTTTTCTTTAGTTCCTACCAACCGCTACCGGTGAGCCACCCCGCCGGGTGCCGCGCCAACCCAATATGCTTTTTGCACTTTACTCAACGGCACTTCACCTGGCGGGCACTACCGCGAACCATGATAAGCTCCTCTTTTTTGACAAAATTAGTAGATAAGTTACATTTTCTTAAAAACTCTTCTTTTTTCACTTATAATCCTTTGTTAATAAGCATTATTAGCATACCCTTGATGAATGACTAATTAATCTTATTGAAAGCTTTACAGGTTGTCTGAAACTGCGTTTTTTACTTAAAATATAGGAAGATACCACGCTAAACCTCTTTTTGAATTATTACAATAATTTATTTATCCAAAGTGCACCATTTACTTTGTACGCATTACCGCTTACGCTATCCCTATGCACCTCCAATATTTATGCTCTACCCCTTACGTTTCCGTCTATTTCGACGCTACCAATAACTGGCTGTTTGTGGAGTGGGAAGGCGACCTGACCCTGGGCCGCGTGCAGCTGGGCTGCCTGGAAATCGCCCATTGCTACCTGCACAATTCGTATACGCGCATTCTGAATAGCAACCTGCGCGTGACGAGCGTGACGCCCGACATTTCCGGGTGGCTGGCCAGCGTGTTTATGCCCACGCTCGAGCAGGCCGGCGTGCGGCAGCTGGGGTGGGTGATTGCCCCGTCGCTGTGCGGCCGCAACCTGGTGCTCGACACGCTGGCCCGCTGCCCCTACCTAGGTATCAATATGTTTGAGGACGTGGAAGGGGCCGTATCGTGGCTTCAGCACAACCGGCCCGAAACTGCGCCGGGCAGCGGCCTGGTCCGCCACACGCACTTTACCACGATTGGCAATCGCATGAGCGAGCAGTTTAACCGCCTGGCGCAGCACCTGGCCGAAACCCTGCGCAACACCGACCAGGACATGCTGGCAGTGGCCTAGGCGAGCTTTCGGGGTAGTGGCGCGGGCGGCCGGTGGCGCACCCGCTATTTTCGGGCCGCCAGCTTTCCCCTGGCCGCTACTCTCATGCAAAAAGCTGCCTTTTTGATGCGCCTCAAGCCCGGCCACGCCGCCGAATACGAGCGCCGCCACGATGAAATATGGCCCGAGTTGGCCGCTGCCCTCACGGCCGCCGGCATCAGCGACTACGCCATTTTTCTGGAGCCCGAGTCGGGGATGCTGTTCGGGGTGCAAAACCTGGCCGAGGGCCACTCGGCCGCCGAGCTGCCGGGCCTGCCCGTCATGCGCCGCTGGTGGGACTACATGGCCGACCTCATGGAAACCAACCCCGACCACTCGCCGGTGGCGCAGCCATTGCGGCAGGTGTTTTACCTGGCTTAGCGGCGAGCTTCGGCCAGGAAAGCAGGAGAGCGCAGGGCACTCCGGGGCGGGCAGGGCGCTAGCTTGCCGCCCTTTCCTGCCCTTTATGCGCCTCCTGCTTTCCTTCCTCAGCTGCGTGCTGCTGGCTTTTTCGGCCGCCGCCCAGCCCACACCCACCAAGCAAACCCAGTACCTCTCGGGCCGCGACAACCTGCGCACCGCCACCTGGGACTTTTTCTGCACCAGCGGCCGCAAAAGCGGCTACTGGACTACTATTCAAGTACCTTCGTGCTGGGAGCAACAGGGTTTTGGGGCGTATAACTACGGCCGCGACTACAAAACCTACGGCAAAAACTTCCGCTTTGCCGACGAGCAAGGCAAGTACAAGCACACCTTTTCGGTGCCCAATGACTGGCGCGACAAGGCCGTGCACATCGTGTTTGAAGGGGCCATGACCGACGCCGAAGTGCGCGTGAACGGCCAGCTCGCCGGCCCCGTTCACCAGGGTGCGTTCTACCGCTTCAAGTACGACATCAGCCCGCTGTTGAAATTCGGCCAGCCCAATTTACTCGAAGTCACGGTGAGCAAAATGTCGGCCGACGCCTCCGTGAACAACGCCGAGCGGCTGGCTGACTACTGGGTATTTGGCGGCATTTTCCGGCCGGTTTACCTGGAGGCCACGCCACGGCAGTTCATTCCCTACACCGCCATCGATGCCAAGGCCAACGGCGCGTTTGCGGTGAATGTGGGCTTGCGCGGCCTCGTGCAAGCCACTGATATTAAGGCTGAAATATTAGACAACACCGGCCGCGTGGTGGGCACCGCTACCGGCCGCGCCGCCGCCACCGATACCGTGGTGCAGCTGCGCACGCAGGTAGCCCAGCCGCTGACCTGGACGGCCGAAACGCCGCGCCTCTACCGCGCCCGCTTCACGCTGCTGGCGGGCGGGCAGCCGCTCTACCAAACCACCGAAACGTTCGGCTTCCGCACCATTGAGGTGCGGCGCGGCAAGGGCATCTACGTGAATGGTACGCAGGTGAAAATGAAGGGCACCAACCGCCACAGCTGGTGGCCCGAAACCGGCCGCACCCTCAACGACTCGATTCATTTGCTGGACGTCAAGCTCATCAAGCAAATGAATATGAACGCGGTCCGCATGTCGCACTACCCGCCCGACGCCGAGTTTCTGCACCTCTGCGACTCGCTGGGGCTGTACGTGCTCGACGAGCTGGCGGGCTGGCAGAAGGCCTACAGCACCAAGGCCGGCCAGC
Organism: Hymenobacter sp.; assembly: GCF_035709525.1. Classification (GTDB taxonomy): domain Bacteria; phylum Bacteroidota; class Bacteroidia; order Cytophagales; family Hymenobacteraceae; genus Hymenobacter. The sequence goes on from NZ_DASTEP010000036.1 coordinate 5,071, forward strand.
CGCTGGTGCGCGAAATGGTGCGCAAGGACGTGAACCACCCCAGCATTATTTTCTGGGACAACGGCAACGAGGGCGGCACTAATAAGGAGCTGGACGCGGAGTTTGGCCGGTACGACTTATCAAAGCGGCCCGTCATTCACCCCCACCACCGGCCCGGCAACGAGGCCAACGGCATCGACTGCAACCACTACGAAAACTACTACAGCACCCAAAAAATCCTGGCCGACTCGCTCATCTACATGCCCACCGAGTTTTTGCACTCGCAGGACGATGGCGGGGCTGCCGCCGGCCTGGCCGATATGTGGGAGCTGCACTGGAAAGCCCAACGCTCGGGCGGCGGCTTTTTGTGGGCGTTGGTCGATGAGGGCATCGTGCGTACCGACCAGCGCGGCATCATCGACGTGAACGGCGTGAACGCGCCCGACGGCGTGCTCGGCCCGCACCGCGAAAAGGAGGGCAGCTTCTTCGCGCTGCGCGAAATTTTCTCGCCCATCCGCATCACCCTGAAAGACTTGCCGGCCAAGTTCAACGGGCGCGTGCCGGTCGAAAACCGCTACCATTTCAACAACCTCAATCAGTGCTTTTTTCATTGGGAGCTGGTGAAATTCCGCCAGCCGGGCGAAGCCTTCACCGGCTCTTCGACTCTGCAAAAAGGCCGCGTAGCCAGCCCCAACGTGGCCCCGCTCGCCACCGGCCAGCTCGATTTGAAGCTGCCCAAAGACTGGCAAACCTACGATGCCCTCGTGCTCTCAGCCTTCGACCCGCAGAAAAACCTGGTGTTCCAGTGGACCTGGAAAACCGACGATAACACGGCCCTGCTGCGCAACGTGCTGCCGGCCGCCGCCGCGCCCGCCACTCCGAAGCCCGCCGCCAAAAAGCCCGCCAAACCTGCCGACACGGCCGCCACCCCAGCCGCTACCTCCCCGCTGCCCGCTGTGCAGGTAGCCGAAACCGACAGCCTGCTGACGCTGCAAGCCGGCGGTATCACGGTCACGTTCAGCAAGCTGACTGGCCAGCTCGGTAAGATAAAAGGCAACAACGGCGACAAGCTCAGCTTCGGCAACGGCCCGGTGCTGGTGGGCGGCGCGGCTACCTTCCAGAGCCTGGCGCACCACGCCGAGGCCGGCAGCGAAGTAGTAGATGTGCGCTACCAGGGCGCGCTCACCAGCGCGCGCTGGACCATGAGCCCCAACGGCTGGCTGCGCCTCGACTACGCCTACGACCTGCCCAAGGGCGATTATCAGACCGCCGGCCTCACCTTCACCTACCCCGAAAACTACGTACTCGGGGCCAAGTGGCTGGGCAAAGGCCCCTACCGCGTCTGGAAAAACCGCCTCGCCGGCCCCACCCTCAACGTGTGGGAAAACCCCTACAACGACACCCAGACCGGGGCCGCGCCCTGGCTTTACCCCGAGTTCAAAGGCTACTTCGCCGACGTAGCGTGGGTAGAGCTGAACACGGTGGAAGGCAAGTTCCTGGTCGCCAGCCCCGAGCCAGGATTGTTCGTGCGGCTATTTGACTTCTACGGTCTCTCGGGCGTGGTGCCCGCGCCCGCCTTGCCGGCCGGCAACCTATCGTTTCTGGACGCCATTCCGCCCATCAGCACCAAGCTGGGGCTCAACATCGACAACAACCCCAAAAACCTGGGACCGATGAGCGAGGCCAACCACCTGGGCGGCGTTATGCGGCGCACGCTGTACTTCTACTTCGGCATCACGAAGGCCAGCGGCAAGCCGCAGCCCTACGTGGTGCCGGCTAAAAACGACTTGTTTTAACGAGCACAAAACGTCCGTCATGCTTCGCTGCGCTCTGCATGACGGACGTTAGTAAATGTCGCTTACGGCATCTTTTGCAAACCTTCCCACTTCACTTTCCAGCCCTTCGGGATACCCGGATTAGCTTCTTTGCATCCATCATATCCCGCGCACATGAGGGCCACGGCCGCCAATAATCCGCCGTTGCCGGGCAGGTAGAGGGGCAGGCGGCCCTCCTGGTAATTGTGGCCGTTGGGCAGGTAGGTATTGGTTTGCACTTTCATCAGCAGGGCGTCGACCGCCTTTTCGGGCAGGCCGAGGCGGGTGGCGGTCATGGACGTCAGGGGAAAGTCCCAACCCCAGGTTTTGTCCCAGCTCCAATCCTTCCACACGAGGTCGAAGGTGCGGCGCATGGTAGCGGCATCCTGCTGGCCGGTGGCGGGCATAAAGCCCAGCGCGCCCAGCACGGCGGGGTGGTCGGTTTTGTATTCGGGGTTGGTGTAGGAGTCGGACGCGCTTTCGGCGGCCAGGTACACGCCATTGGCCTGCGGCAATGGGGCGAGCTTGGCCAGCACATCGTCCCACTTGGGGTTGCGCGGCTGGCCCTGGCGCTCGCGCCATTTTTGGGCCGTTTCCAACGCCCAGTGCCAGTACACCAGTTCAAAAGTGGGGTTAAACGTGTCCTCGGCCTTGAAGCGCTCCTGGGCCGGAATCACGCCTTTACCTAGAATGTAGCGGTTTTTGTCTTGCTCAAAAAACGGGTAGGAAGCAATAAATTCCGCCGTTTGGGCTACTCGCTCCTGGTAGAGCTTCAGCGTGGCCGCGTCGGGGTGGGCGCGGTAGGCCTCTTCGGCAAAATAGAGGATGTGCGGCTGCTGCCAGATGAGAAACGCGCCCACCGACGACGGCCCTTCTTCGCCCCAGGGGTCGGTCATTTTTTGCCAGCGCCAGCCGGCGTAGCCTTGGCGCTGCGCAATGCCGCGGGCCACGGCCTGCACGTCGGGGCGGGCGTACCAGGTCAAACTTTTTTCGAGGATGGCGGGGCGGCCCCACAGCGCGAAGTGCGCCGCGTGCCACCAGTGCATTTCGAGGTGCGGGCGGCCGTACCAGCTGTTGAGCAGCAGGCCCGTTTCCTGCGGCGGCTGCGAGCCGGCGTTGTGCAGCTTGGTAAGGTACTGCGAGAGCACCACGCGGCGCTCCAATTCGTGGGCGCGCGGGTCAGCCGTACCGCCAAAATCGACCGCGCCGCCGCTGCGCCAAAAGGCCGGCCACTGCTGCCGGCTGTTGACCAGGGTGGCGGCGAAGGCGGGCGCGGCAGCCGGCTTCTTGGGTGCGAACAGCGCGCTTATTTCCAGCGAGTTGCTGGCCCGGCCCGGCGTGAGCACGTACTCGTGCGGGGCCGGGCCGGGGGCCAACGCACCCGCCCCGGTCCAGCCCAGCGCCACGAAATACCGGGTCGTGTCGAGCTGGTGCGTGAGCAGGGCGCGGCCGGTTTTCTGCTCGGCAATGGCCGACCGGTGCGCCTCGGGGTGCGAGTAGTCAACGGCCATATCGGCCCAGCCCGCCGTGGGGAACGGAAAGCGCAGCATTACTTTCAGCTGCCCGGTTTTCAGCAGCTCCGAAGTGACTTTGGCGGCCACGGCATCCTGCGCCTGGTGGCCCACCGTGAGCACGTCCACGGCCGTGCCTTCCACCGTGAAGTGGCTCTGGATTTCGCCCGTCCAGGGGTTCAGCGTCTGGCGAATGTTTTTGATGTCGCGCACGCCGGCCGGCTGGCCGTTTTTCTTCAGCAGCACGAAGCCCAGGTTACCCAGCTGCAAGCGGTGCGGATTGGCGCGGAAGTAGTCCACGGCCTCTTTGTTGCCGGGCGTTTTCACCTGCACGGCGTAGGGCACGGGGCGGCCGTTGAGGATGTAGGTGCGCAGGCTTTGGTCGAACTTATAGCCTTCCTTGTTGGGAAAGCGGTGCCAGCCCCACTCCGACTCGGTGCCCAGCGGCAGGCCCTTCTCGTAGTGCTGCGGGAAGGTTTGCAGGCCCGTAAAGTCGGTGGTGAAGGCAAATTTGCCGTTGCCCACGCTCAGCGCGTTGAGCGAGTCGGTGTTGGTGACTACGACCTTGTGGCGCTCGACTACGGCCTGGCGGTTGATGGGGGTTTGCTGGGCAAGGACTGGCAAGGTGCTTAGCAGCAGGCATAGCAACGTGCCCAGCCGTGGAACCTCACCCCCCAACCCCCTCTCCAAAAAAGAGGGGGAGCCGGACGTTATTTTACTGGTTGCTATCTCCATTTTTTATAATTCTTAATCGTTGAAATCGTCAGGCTCCCCCTCTTTTTTGGAGAGGGGGTTGGGGGTGAGGTTCACGCGCTGGGCTCACCGCCCCAGCGTCACGCTCATCAGCCCGATTACCACGTCATTGGCCAGCGCCCGCACGGTCAGGCTTTTCAGCTTTTTGGCGGGGTCGAGCGGCAGTTCCAGCACGGTGGCCGCGCCCCCGTCGATGGCCCGCGTACTAAAGCCTTTGATGCTGGTGTACTGGTTGAAATCCTTCGTAATGAGTCCGGTTTTGAGGTGCACGCGGTAGGGCCGGGGCGCGCCCAGGCGAAAGGCGAAGCCATCCTCCGCGTAGTCCTGCTCGATGGGCCACCACGTATCGGGGTTGCGCAGGGGCAGCGTGGCGGTGGTGTTGTCGGCGTAGGTTACTACTACCTCGCCGTTCACAAACTGGCTTTGCATGGCGCTGGTGCTGCCGGCCAGCAGTAGCACGGCGCGGCGGGCCCGGCCGCGCAGCGGCACGGTGGCCTGGCGCGGGTAGTTGTCCCACTGCGATACGAACAGAATATTCTTCGCCTCGGCCGCGCCGGGCGTGCGCAGCGGCGCGCCAGTGGGCAACTGAATTACGTTTTTTACTCCGGCCAGCCGGCGCAGGCCCGCGTCGTCGATGCTGGCCTGCGTGAGCGGGTAGCACCAGTTGCCGATGCCCTGGGTAGGCAGCTCCAGCGTGGCCGTTTCGGCGCGGGGCGTGAGGTAGTTGTTTTGAAAAATGCGGGTTACCTGGTCGTTGAAGATGCGCGTCAAATCCACGGTTTCCCAGCGGACCGGGGCGACTGGGGCGGCCTCGGTAGCCGGCGCGATGGGCGGCAGCACCTCCACGGCCAGCGGCTGCCACCAGCGCAGCTCGCCCTGTGCCAGCTGCACAAACAGCGTGCGGCTACCGGGCTGCCCCTGCGCCTGGCCGGTGAGGGCCGCACCCGCCAGCCGGGGGCTGGCCAGCACCTGCTGCGGGTCGTGCAGGGCCAGCACCGTAGCGGGGCCAAAATCGGCGGTCAGCGTTGCGGCGGGGGCGGCGCGTTGGGCGGGCGTAGCGGGCACTAGTGGCTCGTTTTGCCCTTGTATTTCAACCACGTAGCGGCCAGCCGGCGCACTTTCGATTTCCAGCACCGGCCGCCCCACGGCCGCGGCCAGACTGTGCCAGGCAGTCGGCTGCCCATTCACCAGCACCGACGCCACGCGGCTAGCCGGCGCGGGCACTTGCAGCCGTAGCGCCAGCTGTTTCGGCAGTTTTTGGTCGATGGTGTACGTTTCGCTCAGGCTCTTTCTTTGGAAGCGAAACGCCACGTCGGGCACCACCAGCCGGGCCGAGTCCCAGGCAGCGGGCAGGCCGGGGCGCACCAGCAGGGTATCGCGCAGGGCGTCGGGGCGGAGGCCAAACAGGCCCTCGACCAGCGAGCGGGCCGCTACCCCGATGGGGTCGGCAAAGTCGCGGTAGAGCTCGCCGCGGTTGGCGTCGTAAAAGCTGATTTGCTGAAAATTGCCGGGGCTCGCGCCCAGGTACATGCTTTCGAGCAGGGCGCTTTTCCAGAGCAGAAAGGCATCGTCGCGGCGGCCGGCCTGCCAGTAGGCCAGCGTGGTATGCAGGTTTTCGGCCAGCGCCACGTTGTTCAACGACCAGTCGTAGGGCTGCCAGTTGGTAGTTGACAGCAGGTAGTAGCCCGCCTCAGGCAGCCCCGCTGCCCGCACCGGAATGTGCGGCAGTTCGGCATCGACGTAGCGCGTAGCCTGGTACGCCTGAAAGGCGTCGGGCACCTCCGAATCGAGGGCGTGGTAGATGGTCCAGAGGCCAGCGCTAGGGTGCAAAGATTTGAGGCCCAGCTTGTCCTGGCACTCGGCATACCAGCCCTGCGCGGGCAGCCACAAGCGCTTTTGCAACGCCCCGTGAATGTGAGCAGCCTCCCGCGCGTAGGGCGCGGGGTCTTCGTGCAGCAGCGCGGCCAGGGTGGCGGCCTGCTGGTTGGCGTAGTAGTTATAGGCCGAGGTGTGGGTTACGGCCCCGCCGCTGTATTGCAGCGCGTCGCTGGCCCAGATGGCGGCGTAGGCGTCGTAGAGGCCATCGCCGTCGGGGTCGAAGTTGCGCTTTTCCCAGGCCAGGTGGCGCTGCAAGGTGGGCCACAGGGCGCGGGCCTCGGCGAGGTTGCCGGTCCAGCGCAGGTGGCGCAGCAGGGCATCCACGTACACGAGGTTCATGTCGTAGTGGTGGGGCCGAAACTCGCCGCCGGGGTTGCGGGCGATGTAGCCGCTGCTGAACACGGCCGTGCCTAGCTTTTCGAGCTGCCGGGCCAGGTGCAGGGCGGTGTCGGGCACCACCGGCCCGCTGGCCGGCGTGGTGAGCTGCGACTGCGCGTAGCTGCGAAAATGCTGGCTGGCGCGGTCGTGCCAGCCCAGCGGGTCGGCGGCGTAGGGCCCGCGCCAGCCATTGAGCCGGATGCGCCAGGCCACCGCGCCGTGCAGGTAGGAGGGCGCTTCCCAGATGGCATCGGCGGCCACGGCCAGCGCCCCGCCCAGCGTGTTGAGGTAGGGGTCGGGCGTGCTCACCAGTACGCGGCCGGCCAGCGCGGCGCGGGCGGCTTCGGCCCGGGCAAAGGCGGCGGGCAACTCTTTGTAAAGCGGCGGCTTGCTTTCGCCCGGCTTTTGCACTGCGAAATACAGCGGCTCGCCGCCGCGCACGGGCACCACGCCTACGGCCACCGGCGCAGCCGACGCTGCCGAGGCCAGCAACTGGGCCGGCGAGTCTTGCTGACCGGCATCGCCGACGTGATTTTTTGACGCGGGTGGCACCAGGCCCAGCAGCCGCTTGGGCACGTCGGCAGGCCCGGCAGCTGGGGGCGCGGCCGGGGCTTTGGTGCCCAAGTCGCGGTAGGCGTCGGGAGCAGGCTTGGCCTTCTCCCCTACTCCATACGTTAGGGCAAACGTGTTGCCACGTACCGCCACTTCATTGCCCTGGCAGTACTCGGGCTTGAGGTAGAAGCTGGATTCGGGGTCGGCCCCGATGTCGCCGTCGCGGCTGAATTTCTTGCCTGTGGCCCCACCAAAGGCCCACAGCAGCTGCACTTTTTGGGGCACGTTGCTGAACTGCGCCTTCACCAGCACGCCCTCGGCATCGGCGCGGGCCAGCACTTCGAGGTGCAGGCTGCCCGCGCCCAGCAGCGGGTCGCTGATGTCATACAACATCATGCCCGGCCGGTAGCGGGCGGTGATACTCGCGGCTTTAATCAGCCACTTGCTTTGGCCGCCGGCCAGCAGGCCAAATTTCAGGTTGCCGCCCATGCCGGGCAGGTAGAGGGCAAACTCGGGCAAGTCGCCGGCCTCGACGCGGAAGGCGGTATTGGTGCCGTAGAGCGCGCGGTTGAAGCGCCGCTCGCCGTTGGTAATCACGAAATCCTGACCTTCGGGATGGTAGCGCAACGTGCGCGGCTGGCCGTGCCAGAGCGGCGGCGCGGCCGGTTGGGCAGCTCCCTGCCGGCTACCCGCCAGCATCAGGAGTAGCCCCGCCAGCGCAACGCGCCAGCCGGTTAGTCTTGCGAGTTGCGGCATCGGGGTGGGAAAAGGAATAGATAGGCTGGTAAAACAAATGGCCGCTTGCGCGGCCACTGTCCTGTACTGTGCGGTAGTTTTTGGGATGAATGGATGAGTGGCACTGTCATGCTGAGCGCAGCCCAAGCATCTCTACCGCTTCCTCCAACAGTGCGGTAGAGATGCTTCCCTGCGTTCAGCATGGCAGTGCCACTCACCCACCTAGTAGCCGGGGTTTTGCTCATACAAGCCGGGCGCGGCGCTCAGCTCGTTCTGCGGCACGGGGTAGAGCAGCAGGTTGGCCGTGATGGGGCGCGTGATTTTGGTGTTCACGTCGTCCTTTAGCACCCAGGCGTTCATGGTGGTCAGGGCCAGGCCCGAGCGCACGAGGTCGTTCCAGCGCAGGTTTTCGCCGGCAAACTCGCGGCGGCGCTCCTCCATGAGGGTGGGCAGGTCGATGGTGGTGTAGGCCGCCTGGCTGGCGCGGGTGCGCAGCGGCGTGAGCAGGGCCGCCGCGTCGGTGGCGCTCCCGCCGATGCCGCGCACCTGGCACTCGGCCTTCATCATCAGGATGTCGGCGTAGCGCATCACGATGTAGTTGATGGGCCAGTCGGTGCGGCTCGCGCCCTTGGCCGCCGCGTTGAAATACTTCTTGTAAAACGGCCGGATTTCGGTTTGCCCGGCGTAGGTGTAGCCCTGCTGGATGCTAAAGGTTTTGCGGGCGTCGTTGGTGGCGTAGGAGGTGTTGACCAAGTCGTTGGAGCAGGGCTTGATTTCGACCGAGCCGGCCGTGAACGACAAGCCGCTGAAGGTGTAGTAGCTGTCAGGAATCACGACGTTGGGAAACGACGCGCCCAGCCCCAGCGTGGCCCCCGACACGTACTGAATATCCCAGAGCACCTCGGCGTTATTTTCATTGGTGTACGAAAACACGTTGCCATAATTCGGCAGCACCGAGTAGCGCCCGCTGCCGATAATGTCATTCAGCAGCGGTAGCGCCAGGTTGTACTCGTTGCTATCCATGCCGGGGCCGTTGATGCCATAGGTCGGGCCCGAGCGCGTGAGGTAGGTGAGCGCCAGCAGGCCCTCGGCGGCGTACTTGGTGGGCCGGCCCACGTTGGCGGCGGTGTAGCTGGTGGGCAGGTTGGCCACGGCCGTTTGCAGGTCACTAAGGATGAGCCCATAAACGTCCTTCACATCGGTGCGCTTCACGGCCAGCGACTGCTGCGGCGTGAGCGGCTTGTCGAGCAGCGGCACCCGGCCAAACTTGCGCACCAAATCGAGGTACATGAAGGCGCGCAAAAACTTGGCTTCGCCTTCGTAGCGCGCTTGCAGCGAGCCGGTCACGGCCCCGTTGGTGGCCAGCTGGTCGAGCAGGATGTTGGCCCGGAAAATGGTCAGGTAGTCCGAGGTCCAGGCGTCGGACACGTAGGGGTTGATGACCAGCAGCGAGGGCGCAAAGTTGTTGACGGCATCCCAGTCGCGCGAGCCGATGGAGCTCACGGCGTACATGTTATCCGAGCGCGCTTCCGAAAGGATAATCTCGCGGTCGGGGTAGCCGCGCAGCGTAGCGTACACGGCCGTCATGGCCTGGTCGAAGTCGGTAGCCGTTTTGTAAAACGTATCGACCGAGCCGTTGGAGATGGGCACCTGGTCGAGGTCTTTTTCGCAGCCGCCCAGCGCCAGGGTGCAGGCAGCGGTGATGAGGAGCAGAAAGCGTTTCATATTTTTTAGTGCTTGGTGCCTGGTGCCTCGTGCCTGGTGCCAGTGCTTAGGATGGCAGCAATAGCCAGCCTTAACAACTAGGCACCAGGCACTAAGCACCAAGCACTTTAATTAAAACGAAAGATTGAGCCCCAGTACCAGTGACTTGGCCAGCGGCAGCCCACCGTAGTCGGAGCCCGACACGAAGTTGCCGGTGTTGCTGGTGTTCACGGCGTCGGGGTTGAGGCCGCCGTAGTATTTGTCGTGGCCGAAGAAGTTTTCGGCCGTCACGTACACGCGGGCGCCCTGCGCCACGCGCTTGTTGATGACGCGCCCCAGGTCGTAGCCCAGCGTGATGGTGCGCACCCGGAAGTAGTCGCTCGAATACAGCCAGTCGGTGTTGCGGATAAAGCCGCCGAAGCCGCTCGACTTGCCCTTGATGCCGTTGCCGGGGTTTTCGGCCGACTGCCAGCGGTCGCGCACGTGGCCCAGGGCGTTTTCCTTGTAGCCCACGCTGGGGCGGTCGATGGCGCGGCCCAGGGTCGAGTATACGTTGCCGCCGTTCTGGCCCTGCACCAGGAAGCTGAGGTCGAAGCCCTTGTAGCGGAAAGTATTGGTAATGCCCCAGGTGTACTTGGGGTTGGGCTGGCCGATAATCTGGCGGTCGTTGGAGTCGATTTTACCGTCGCCGTTGAAGTCTTCGTAGCGCGGGTCGCCCGCGCTTTGGCCGCTGATGCGGGCCGCGCCCCCGTCGATGTCGGCCTGGCTCAGGATGCCAATCTGCCGCACGATGTAGTAGCTGTAGAGCGGCGAGCCTACTTTCAGAATATTGCTGGGCGTATCGAGGCCGTTGGGCACCTCAATGGGCGCGTCGCCGGGGCCGAGGTGCTTCACCTCGTTCACGTTGTGGCTGAGGTTGGCCGAAGTCGTCCACGAAAACTCGCCTTGCAGGTTGCGCGAGGTTACTTCCAGCTCCCAGCCGCGGTTTTGCACCTCCCCGATGTTTTGCAGGCTGCTCGTGTAGCCCGAGGTCGAGGGCACGATAATATTGAGCAGCAGGTCGGTACTGGTTTTGGTGTAGTAGTCGGCCGAGGCCGTCACGCGGTTTTGCCAGAAGCCTACGTCGAGGCCAAAATCGATGGTGCGGTTGCGCTCCCAGCGCAATACGCTCTGGTTGGGGCGGTTGGGGGCCTGGCCCGTCACCTGCGCCCCGCCGAGGGTGTAGTTGTAAAAGCCCAGGGTCGGGATGCTGCTGTAGTCGCCGATGGTGTTGTTGCCCGAGTAGCCCAGACTGGCGCGTAGCTTGAGGTCGCTGAGCACGTTGCGGCCCGTGATGCCTTCCATGAAGCGCTCCTGCGAGATGCGCCAGCCCGCCGACACGGCCGGGAAGTAGCCTGAGCGGTTGTCGCTGCCGAAGCGCGACGAGCCGTCGCGGCGGATGCTGGCCGTCAGCAAATATTTGTTGTCGTAGGCGTACTGCAAGCGGCCGAAGTACGAGAGGAGCACGCTCTGCGACTCGGGCGTCGAAAACGACGTTGTGACGAGCGTAGCCGCGTTGAGCGTGGTCACGTTGTTGTTGATGAAGCCGCCCGACGAGCTGAGCGTCGCGTCCACATCTACCTTGGTAAAGCTGTACGACTGGCCGGCCAGCACCGTGAAGTCGCTCTTGCCCACGACTTTGCTGTAGGTCGCCGTGTTCTCGTTCACGAACGTGAGGCGCTGGTAGCCGCTAATCGAGCCGTTGGCCTGCGAGGTGGTCAGGGTGCGGGTGGGCGGGTTGTAGCTCTTGGCTTTCACGTCGCTGCGGTCGAGGTTCAGCGTCGAGCGCAAGCTCAGGCCCGCGATGGGCTGGTACTCGCCATACACCGTGCCCAGCGTGCGGAAGGTGCGCGTATCGCCCTGGTAGCCATTGATAACGGCAATGGGGCTGGCCGTACTCACGCCCCAGCGGTAGGCCTCGTTTTTGCCGTAGGCCGTGTTCACGCCGGCCGTGTCTTCCACGATGGGCGTTTCGGAGAGAATCTGGTGAAAGCGGCTGTCCTTGCCCTCGATGCCGGGGTCGCGCGACACGGAGTAGGTCGGCGTCAGGTTCGCTCCAAATTTCACCTTGTCGCTGGCCTTCACTTCCACGTTGGCGCGGGCCGAGTAGCGGCGGTAGTCGGTGCCGATGGTGAAGCCCTGCTGCTGCGTGTAGTTGCCCGACACGAAGTAGTTGACGTTGGACGTGGCTCCGGCGGCGCTCACCTGGTAGTTCTGGCTGGTGCCGGTGCGAAACAGCTGGTCTTGCCAATCAATGTATTGCAGGCCGGGGTGGCCGGTCTGGGCCCAGCGGTCGTCGGTCATCAGGTCGGGGTTTACCGAGTTGAACGGCAAGCCCAGAATCTGGCGGCGGATGTAGTTGGGCTGGTCGGCGGTGCGGCCCGCGCCCGATTTCACCCAGTTATTGTTGATGATTTCGGTGGCCCGCGCCGCCCACTCCTCGCCGCTCAGCAAATCGAGCTTTTTGGCGGCCTGCGAAATGCCCGCGAAGGCGTTGACGCTGATGTTGGCCTTGCCGCTTTTGCCGCGTTTGGTGGTGATGAGCACCACGCCATTGGCTGCCCGCGAGCCGTAGATGGCGGCGGCGGCGGCGTCCTTCAGCACCTCAATATTCTCAATATCATTGGGGTTAATATTATCGAGCGGGTTGCCGGTCGAGAAACGCCCGCCGCCGTTGGCCGCCGTTTGCTCCAGCGGAAAGCCGTCAATCACGTACAGCGGCTCGCTGCCCGCCGTGATGGAGCCCGCGCCCCGCACCCGCACCGAAAACGCCCGGCCCGGAATGCCCGACGTTTGCTGCACCTGCACGCCCGCCAGCTGCCCCACCAGCGCCTGGTCGACGCGCGTAATGGGCCGCTCCTCCAGCTTTTCGGCGTTGAAGGAGGCAATGGCGCCGGTTACGTCGGCGCGCTTCTGGGTGCCGTAGCCTACCACCACCACATCGTCGAGGCTTTTCGAGTCCTCGCTCAGCTTCACGTTGATAGTGCCGCTACCGGTGAAGTTGCGCTCCTGCGTGCTGTAGCCCACGAAGCTGAAAATGAGCGTGCCGCCCTTTTCGGGCACGGGCAGCGAGTAGGAGCCGTCGGCCCCGGTGCTGGTACCCTTGGTGGTGCCTTTCAGCACTACCGTCACGCCGGGCAGCGCCTCGCCTTTGTCGGTGGTTACGCGGCCGGTCAGCTGCCAGTCGTTGATGGAAAGCGGATGGGCCGGATGGGCCAGCGCCACTACCGGGGCCGCGCCCGCCAGCAGGGCGGGCAGGCAGCACACCAGCAGGCGGCGGCGGGGCCAGGCGTAATGCTTTTTCATAAAAAGAGAAGGGTGGGTTATAAAGGCAGAAATGGCAGGTAAGTGATGAAAAACTCACCTATTATTGACCAATATTACCCTCCTGTTTTCCGCCTACTTTCCTGTACCCTACTGGCTGAAATTATTTTTTCAGCTCCTTAAAGCCCAGGCAGAAGCTGCCCCAGCTAGCGTAGGCGCAGCACAAAGCCCGAGGCCGTGCCCGCCGCCCCGCCCTGCGAGGCGCAGAACAGGTAGGTGGGCCGCCCGTCGCGCAGCAGCAGTTGCGGCCGCTCCAGCCGACCGTAGCGCTTGAGGCTTTTGGGGGCGGGCGGCTGCATCACGCCGTAGCCGCGCAGCGGCAAAAAGGCGATTTTGGGGAAAGTCCATTTCTTGCCGTCTTTCGAGTCGAGGTACAGCCCGACTTCCTGGCTGTACACGCCCATATCGCGGGCCAGCAGGTTGAAGCGGCCGTGCTGCCGCCACACGTAGGCGTCCTCAAACTGCGCATTATGCCCCTGCCCCGAAAAGTCGATGACCGGGTTGGCGGCGTCCTTCACGTAAGGGCCCTCCAGCTTATCGGCCACGGCCAGCCCGTACTTGCGGTTGCCCCGGATTTCCTGGCCTTTGGCCGCTTCGTACTCGGCCGTATTCCACGATTTATAGTACAGCCAGTACTGCCCGTTGGGGTGCTTCACGAAGGCGGGGTTGGTGGTACAGTGGTCGTCCCAGGCATCGGCGGGGCCGGGCAGCAGCAAGGGCTGGTCGGGGCGCGTCCAGGGGCCTTCGAGGGTGGGTGCGGTGGCCAGGCCGATGCGCTTGGTATCGGTTTTGCCGTTGGCATTGCCCATAAAGAACAGGCAGTACTGCCCGTCGACCAGCTGAATGCTGGGGTTGTGGCAGGTAGTGGCATCCCAAAAACCCGGCCCACGCGGGGCCAGCACGGTTTCGACGTACTCGTAGGGGCCTTCGGGGCGGTCGGCCACGGCGTGCGCTATTTCGGAGCCGTTGAGCCAGCCGCCCATGCCCTTGCTGGCCAGCCAGCGCGAGAAAAACACGTGGACTTTCCCATCGGGGCCGTAAATGGGGCTGTTGCACCACACGTAGTAGCCCGGCATCTCCAGGATGCGCCCCACCGGCCGCAGGTGCCGGCTGAACTTGGCGAAGCTGCCGCGTGGGTAGTCGATGAGCCGGGCGGCGCGGTAGCCGGCCCAGGCCCGCGCCAGCGGGGCGAGGGCCAGGCCCATGAGGAAGGTGCGGCGCGTGAGCATGGGGGGTGGGCAATTGGTTACAATCGTCATGCTGAGCGGAGCGCAGCGCAGCCGAAGCATCTCTACCGCTGAACTAACCTTTCACGCATAGCAACGAAGCGGTAGAGATGCTTCGACTCCGCTGCGCTCCGCTCAGCATGACACACGCTACTTCAAATACTTACGCAGCGCCAGCCCCTTGGCCTGCCGCACGCCTTCAGCCACTGCCTCCGCATTCAGCTTCGCGCCCGCCTCAATGGTGTGCGTGTGGTCGGTGGCGTTGAAATACGTGCTGCGCACGGCGGCCTCGCCAGCGCGGTCGTAGCGGTCGGCTATCCGCTGGTTGAGGTCGATGTAAGTAGCGCCGCTCTGGCGGGCGGCTTCGGCGGCCCACTGGCCGTAGTCGGTGGGGTTGCGCTTCACTTTGCCATCGCGCCAGTCGTTGCGCGGGATGGGCGAGCAGATGATGACCGTGGCACCCTGGGCGTTGGCCTCGGCCACAAACTGGCGCAGGTACCAGCCGTAGCTATGCACCACTTCCTTCTGCTTGGTGAGGTAGTTGAAAACCTCCTGGCTTTCGTCGGAGTTATTTTTGATGGTGCCGCGCGCCCGCGTCGAGTCGGTGAGCGGGCTGCTGTCATTGTGCCCGAACTGCATCATCACGAAGTCGCCGGGGCGGATTTTCACGCGCACTTTTTCCCACAAGCCCTGGCTGCGGAAGGTGCGGGTGCTGGTGCCGCCACGGGCGTCGTTTTCGATGCGCAGGCGGGTGGTGTCGAAGGCAGCGGGCAGGTAGTTGCCCCAGCCCCAGAGGCCGCCGTCGCCGCGGCCCTGGCCGTTTTTCACCGTCGAGTCGCCGATGAGGTAGAGCGTGGGGCGCGGCTTGGGCGCGGCCGCCGTGAGCAGCAGGCCAGTGAGAAGTACCAGGGCGGCCAGCAGCGGCGCAGCAGCGCGGCGAAAAGTGAGCGAAAGCATACGGGTGGCAAGAGCCGGTTTGGAGAGTTTGGCGGCGGCAAGTACGGCCGGCGCGGGCAGCCGGGCCGTTCCGCACTCTCCTGCCGCACCGGCCGGGCCGCACAGTACAGGAAGGTAGCGGGGCTGGGCGGCGCGTGCTTGCGCTGTTCCTACCCTGTTTATTTTGCCTTATGCGCTTCTTCTTACTCTGTTTCTTGCCAGGATTCTGGCTGGTACCTACCAGCGCCGTTGTGGCTCAAAAAGCACCCGGCCGCCTGGCTCCCAAGCCGCTCTTTCGCGACCCAATCTTTGACGGAGCCGCCGACCCGGTCGTTATCTACAACAAGCAGGCGAAAAAGTGGTGGATGTTTTACACTAACCGCCGCGCCACCGACACCGCCGCTACCGGTGTAACCTGGGTGCACGGCACGCGCATCGGCATCGCCGAATCAGGCGACGGCGGCGCAACCTGGACCTACCGCGACACGGCCAACATCAACTACCGCCCGCAGCCCGGCTACACCTTTTGGGCCCCCGACGTGGTAGAGGAGAAGGGTACGTACCACATGTTTCTGACCTACGTGCCGGGCACGTTTACCGACTGGCAGCACCCGCGCACCATCGTGCACCTCGCCAGTAAAGATTTAGTGAACTGGCAGTACGTAAGCACCTTGCCCCTGGCTTCGGAGAAAGTAATCGACGCCAGCGTGTTCAAGCTGCCCGATGGCACCTGGCGCCTGTGGTACAACAACGAGCGCGACCACAAGTACACCTACTACGCCGACAGCCCCGACCTCACGCACTGGACCGACCACGGCCTGGCCCTGGCCGAGCGCGGCGAAGGTCCCAAAGTATTCCGCTGGCAGGGCCAGTACTGGCTTATCATCGACCCCTGGAAGGGCCTCGCCGCCTACCACTCGCCCGACCTGCTGCACTGGACCGCCCAGCCCACGCGCCTGCTCGAAGCCCCCGGTCGCGGCCCCGACGACCAGGCCATTGGCGGCCACGCCGACGTAGTGGTGAGCGGCGACCGGGCGTATTTGTTCTACTTCACGCACCCCGGCCGCAGCAAGGAAAACCCCGCGCCCGCGAATAGCGTGGCCGCCAAACGCAGCGTCATTCAGGTGGTAGAATTGCACTATGAAAACGGGCAACTGACGTGCGACCGCGACCAGCCGACGCATGTACGGCTGAAGTAGGGTAAGCTTCAGCTTGCCAGCGAGCGTAGCGAGCATCCACGCTCGCCAACGTTCGCATACGCCCTGCTCGCTACGCTTGCTCGTAAGCTAAAGCTTACGGTACAGCCTAACTCCCGTCCGGCTTGGTCACGGCGCTGCGCGGGCTTTCAGGCCAGCGCCACGCGGCCAGCGCATCGGGGTGCGCGGGGTCGAAGGGCGGGAGGCCGGGGCGCAGGTATTTCACCAAACCCAGCTTGGCGGTTTTCATACCCTCGACCACGCAGCGGGCTATTTCATACGCGCCGTAGGGGTTGAAATGCGTATTATCAGCCAGCGGCTGGGGCTGGCCGGGGTAGCTGTTGGCGGGGTAGTGCACGAAGGCTTTTTTCGATTCCTCCTCCCCCATCGCTTCGTACAGCGTGGTAGTCATGGCGTTGAGGTCGATGAGCGGCACGTTTTCCTGCTGCGCCACCTGGCGCACGGCGGCCGGAAAGTCGCCCAAACTGTTCTCAATTTTACCCCCGGCCCCAAATGAGCGCCGACTGGTCGAAGTCACCAGCACCGGAATGCCGCCCTTCTTGCGCGCCTCGCTCACGAAGAGCTTGAGTCGCTCGGTGTAGGCCAGAAAAGGCCCGTCGTTCGGCCCCTTTTCTTTCTGGTCGTTGTGCCCAAATTCGATGAATAAGTAGTCGCCCGGCTTCATCACGCTCAGCACCTTTTCGAGCCGGTGCGAGCTCAGGAAACTTGCTAGACTCAAACCCGATTCGGCGTGGTTGGCCACGGCCACGCCGGGCCCAAAGAAGCTGGGCAGCATCTGGCCCCAGGCGGCCCAGGGCTCGTCGTCCTGGTTTACCACGGTCGAGTTGCCGGCCAGAAAAACCGTGGTAGCCGTTGGCGCGGGCGTTATTTCCAGCGCCACCAGCGCGCTGGGCTCGCCGTCAAGCTCCAAGGTCAGTCGGTCGTCCCAATCCAGCTTGCCCACCTCGCGGGGCTTGAGGCTGACTTGCTGGGCGTCATTGATGCGCCGGTTTTTAACGTTGATGGTCCACGTCTGGGTGTAGAGCTTACCGGGCTTGGTAGCGGTGGTTTGCAGTAGTAGCCGCCGCGACTCAGCCTTGATAAAATTGCTCGACGCGCCTTGCCGGTCGCCGAGTGTCACGGTCACGTTGTAGTTGCCCTCGGGCACCGCCACCGAGAAATAGAACGGCTGGCGGCTGGTTACGAAGTCGCCGGTCAGCGCGTTTTTGCCGCCCCGGTCTACACCTGTGGGCGCGGTGCCGAAGTCGAAGCCGTAGCCGGTTTCCTTGGAATAAACAGCCGTGGGCAGCACCTGCTGGTAGCCGACGGCGGCCTTGCCGGGCCCGAAATCGAATTTGCGGGCGGGCTGGGCGGTGGCACTCAGGGTAATTGCAGCCAAGGCGGCTATTAGCAACGCTTGCGTTTTCATCGTGCCTGCGGCAAATTCGAATTATGGTACAGGCGGGTGTAGAGACGCATCCTTGCGTCTCGCATTAGATGGGCTCGCCGGACGTGAGACGCAAGGATGCGCCCCTACACCCGCCCGTGGCCTTGCATCAAACTAGCCCTTCGCCGCTAGCAAATACTTATTCAGCGCCAGCTTCCTATCAGCCCGAATACCCTCCGCCACCGACTCGGCATTAAGCTGCGCCCCGGCCGGGTTGGTGTGCGTGTGGTCGCCGGGGAAGAATTTCTTTACCTCTTCCGGCCCCAGCTTTTCGTATTTGCGGGCCGTGAGGTCGTTGAGGTTGATGAAGGCCACGCCTTCCTGCTGCGCCACTTCGGCCGCCCACTTGCCAAAATCCTGGTCGGCGCGCAGCACCTTGCCGTCTTTCCACTGGTTGCGCGGAATCATGGAGCAGACCACCGGCGTAGCGCCTTTAGCCTTGGCTTCGCGGATGAATTTGCGCAGGTACCAGCCGTAGGTGTTCACGGTTTCGGGGGTGCCGTCGGGCCACACGAGGCTTTTAGTTTCGGGGCCGGTGCCGCGCAGCACGCCCCGGCGGCCGGCCTTGGTGGTGTCGGGCGCGCTGCCTTCGTTGTGCCCGAATTGCATCAGCACAAAGTCGCCCGGCTTTAGCGCGGCCAGCGTCTTGTCCCAGCGCCCCTCCTTGATGAAGGTGCGGGTGCTACGGCCGGCCATCGCGTTGTTCACGATGCGCAGCCGCGTGGTGTCGAACAGCGCGGGCAGCGCCGTGCCCCAGCCCGCGTAGCCCGGCGTGGTGTTGCGCACCGTCGAGTCGCCGATGAGGTAGAGCGTAGGGCGCGGCGGCGCGAGGAAGGCGCTGAGGCCTAGCAAGACGCTGAGCGCCAAGAGGAGATGGAGTTTGGGCATTGTTTTTTGTTTAAAAAGCGCTCTCTAACGCGGTTACCCCACCCCCAGCCCCTCCCCTCCGGGAGAGGGG
>NZ_DASTEP010000037.1:0-7249 GCF_035709525.1 Hymenobacter sp.
CCGTGAACTAAGTTCACGGGGAGGACACTCCGGCCCCGACGACGACCACCGCCTAACTTGGGGTGGGGCAGCACGCTACGCGAGTGGTAGGGCAGCGTGAGTTGGTCGTTGAGCTCGCGCACCGTGATAGTGCGGCGCTC
Organism: Hymenobacter sp.; assembly: GCF_035709525.1. Lineage (GTDB taxonomy): Bacteria > Bacteroidota > Bacteroidia > Cytophagales > Hymenobacteraceae > Hymenobacter. Next base: position 141 of record NZ_DASTEP010000037.1, read on the forward strand.
CAGCTCGGTAGTTTCGTAGAGCGAGGAGTTGAGGTAGGGCAGGTGGCCGTAGCGCTTCCTGATTTCGGCGGTGCGCTGGTCGGCGGGCTTGTTGAGGACTTTAAAAAACAAGTCGTTCAGGGTATCAAAATCGGGGAGCAGGGCGGGCGTCAGAAACCGGAACTGCTCGGTGAGGGCGGCCGGGTTGGTGGCGTGGTAGCGGCGCAGCTGCCCCTCCAGCAGCTTCAGAAACAAGAGGCGGTTGACCCAGGTGAGGCACAGCTCGAGGGCCACGCCAAAGAGCTGGGCCGCGGGGGTAGCCCCGTAGGCCTGGCGCTCGGCGGAAGGCAGGTCGGCCAGCCGGTCTTCGCTTTCGAGCACCTCAATGGTGTTGCGCAGCAGCGAGCCGGCGTGCTCGCGCTCGGCGGGGGCCACGCGCTTGATGAGCTTGCGGCCCTTGTCGGGCACTTCCTCTAGCCCGATGAGGTAGAGCAGCTCCTCGTAAAAGGCCCGGTTGAGGGTGTTGGCATCCTGGGCAAAGGGGGCCTTGAGCAGGTGCGGTGCCTGAAAGAGCTTGGCCCGCGTGAGCAGGTCGCGCTCGGAGGCGGTGGCGTGGCGCAGGTCGAGGTAGGCAAAGGCGAACTCGCCGGTTAGCTCCGCCAAAAAGGGCCGGGCAATTTCGTTGTAAAAAAAGGCGGTAGTGCTACCGGCCTTCTTGCCGGCGGCCCAGGCTAGGAAGTCGTTTTTGAGGCCGGTATGGCGCCAGAACAGCCGGTCAAAATCCAGCGCGTCGAACACAAACCACTCGTAGCCATTGGTGACGACGAGGCGGCGCAGGTTGTCGGCCACCCCGGCGTGGCGGTCTTGCAGGTAGTAGAGCAGCAGCTCGTGCATTGCCTTGCGGTTGAGGTCGGCGACGGTTACCATCTCGCTAGGGTTAGCGAATTTCTTCACCTCAATGAGCAGCCCCACGGCGCTGGCCTCGGTGGGCCCGAGGCGCACCACCATGTCGCGGCGCTGGCTCACGTTGAGGTAGTGCCCCGGCCCCAGCACGCCCGCGTGGGTCAGAAAATCGCGCAGGTGGGTTTTGAGGTGCTCCTCGCTTTCGTTCGGGTTAATGGCGGCCAGCAGCTGGGCCTGCGCCCCGGCAAAGGCATCGAGCTGGGCGCGGGTGGGTTTTTGGCGGCGAAAAGCGAGGTCGAGGGCCTGGGTGGGCGTTTCGGGGCGGAGCGTAAGCATGGCGCGAATGTAGGGCGCGGGCGCGGGGCTGTCGGCGCGGCCCGCGCCCGCTGCGGCTTCGTGGCGCGAACCTTTGCCCCATGGCTGAGGTTTAGCCGCCAATCTTTCCCACTCCCGCTTTATGACCGAAGAAGCTCGCCAGCACGTAGTCGATGCCGATGACGAACACCTCCGCCACCTCATCCACGAGCACCTGAAGGTGTTTGCCAAGTTCACCTCCGAAAACTGCGCCATCTGCGAGGCGCTGTCGCCGGGCTTCGCCAAGTTTGTGGATGCGCCCGAAAACGTGGGCATCCTCTTCGTGCGCCTGAACTCGGACGAAAACCCGGTGGCCAAAAAGATGATGCAGCAGAAAGTAGCCCCCTTTTTCGTGAGCTACTGCCAGGGCCGCCTGCTCGAGTGCGATGCCCTCACCACCGATGCTGAGGTAGTGGCCCAGCTAGAGCGCCTGCGGGCCTTTGTGCCGGTGAAGTAGCGGTTGTTAGTAATACGTTGGGTCATGCTGAGCGCAGCGAATCATCTCTGCCGCCTCGTTGGGGGAAGCGGTAGAGATGCTTCGCTGCGCTCAGCATGACCCAACGTATTTTTGCTTTCCTGACCTCGTCGCCTACGTTGTTTTTCCTCCTCTCCAAAACCCTCGATTTCGTGCTGCTGCCGGCCGTGTGGCTGGTGGCCCTGCTGCTGGGCGCGCTGGCCTGCCAGCCCAGCGGCCGCAACCAGCGCCGCTGGCTGCAAGCCGCCGCCCTGCTGGTACTGCTGGGCACCAACAACGCCCTCGTAAACGAAGCCCTGCTAGCCTGGGAGCGCCCACCCGTGGCGCTGGCCGCCGTGGCCCCGGCCGATGCCGTGGTGCTGCTCACGGGCATCACGAGCGGCAGCAAGTCGCCGCACGACCGGGTGTATTTGCAGCACGGGGCCGACCGCCTCACCCATGCGCTGTGGCTGTACCGGGCGGGGCGGGCGCGGCGCATCATCATCACGGGCGGCTCGGGCGCGGTATTCAGCGCCGGCAATACCGAGGCCCAAGACCTGGCCACGCTGCTGCGGCTGGCGGCCGTGCCGGCGGCTGATATTCTGCTCGAAGAGCGCAGCCGCAACACCCGCGAAAACGCTAAATTCACCAAAGAACTACTGGCTCAGCACGCCAATATCAAGTCTCTGGTGCTGGTTACGTCGGCCTTTCACCAGCGGCGGGCCATCGGCTGCTTTGCTAAGGTAGGCTTGCACCCGCAGCCTTTTTCGGCTGACTTTTATAGCACTAACCGCAGCTGGGCACCCGACTACTGGCTGGTGCCAGACATCGACGCCCTGAGCCGCTGGAGTCTGCTGCTGCACGAAATGGCCGGGTACGTTGTGTATAAGGTGGCGGGGTATTGCTAATGTAGCGTAAGCTTTAGCTTGCGAGCGAGCGCAGCGAGCAGCCACGTAAGAGCACGTTTGCTAACGTTAGTTTACGCCGCTGCTCGCTGCGCTCGCTCGCAAGCTAAAGCTTACGGCACACAGAATGGAAGCCCGCAAAATTATTCACCTCGACATGGATGCGTTTTACGCCTCCGTGGAGCAGCGCGACGACCCCGCCCTGCGCGGCCGCCCCGTGGCCGTAGGCGGCGCCCGCGACCGGGGCGTGGTGGCCGCCGCCAGCTACGAGGCCCGGCAGTTTGGGGTGCGCTCGGCCATGCCATCGAGCACCGCCCGCCGCCGCTGCCCCGAGCTAGTTTTCGTGAAGCCGCGCTTTGAGGTGTACCGGGCCGTGTCGGCGCAGGTGCGCGCCATCATGGCCGACTACACGCCGCTCATCGAGCCGCTATCGCTGGATGAGGCCTACCTTGACGTGACCGCGCAGCTGCCGCCCCACGCCACGGCCACGCAGTGGGCCCGCGAAATGCGCGCCCGCATCAAAACCGAAACCGGCCTCACGGCCTCGGCGGGCATTTCCTACAATAAGTTTCTGGCCAAGCTGGCCTCCGATTACCGCAAGCCCGACGGCCAGTTTGTAATCAGGCCGCACGAGGGCGCGGCCTTCGTGGAAAAGCTGGCGGTGGGGCAGTTTCACGGCATCGGGCCGGCCACGGCGGCGCGGATGCAGGCGCTGGGCATCTTCACGGGCCACGATTTGCGCCAGCAGGAAGAGGCGTTTTTGCGTCAGCACTTCGGCAAGGCCGGCGGCTACTACTACGCCATTGCCCGCGCCGAAGACCACCGCCCCGTGCAGCCCGACCGCGTGCGCAAGTCTATCGGCTCCGAAACCACGTTCTTCCAAAGCCTCACCGAACCGGCCGAATTCTACGAAAGCCTCGCGCCGCTGCTGGCTGGCGTGTGGGCCAGCGCCGAGCGCCTGGGCGTAGTGGCCCGCTCAGTCACGCTGAAAATGAAATACGACGACTTTCGCCAAATCACGCGCAGCCGCTCGGCGCTTTCGCCGCTGCGCACGCTGGCGCAGTTTACGCAGGTGAGCCACGAGCTGCTGGCCCCGCTACTGCCGCCCGCGCAGGGCGTGCGGCTATTGGGGGTGGCCTTGTCGGGGCTGGAGGGCGCGGATGGGGGAGGCACGGGGCAGCAGCTGGGGCTGGGTTTGTAAATCCTGGCGTATTACCCCACCCCCGGCCCCTCCCCTCCGGGAGAGGGGAGCCTGTCGGTGAGTTAAGAGTTTTGAATTGAGAGTTTTGAGTTACTGAACTCTTAACTCAAAACTGAGAACTCAAAACTCGTCCGGCTCCCCTCTCCCAGAGGGGAGGGGCCGGGGGTGGGGTAATACGCTTACTCCGATTTTCCCTCCTCCACCTTTTCTTCCCTAATCCACACCGACTTCTGGTTCACAAACTCCCGGATGCCCAGGTACGACAGCTCGCGCCCGTAGCCCGATTTCTTCACTCCGCCAAACGGTAGCTCGTTCATCGACTTCACTAGCCCGTTGATGAACACCGCGCCGCTTTCTAACTGGCGAGCCATCTGGCCGGCTTTCGCGATATCTTTCGTCCACACCGCCGCGCCCAGGCCGAAGCGCGAGTCGTTGGCGAGGCGCACGGCCTCGTCGGCATTCTGCGCTTTGAAAACCAGCGCCACGGGACCGAATAGCTCTTCAGTATACGCCCGCTGGCCGGGCTGGACGTTGGTGAGAACCATCGGGTTGAAGCGCGGCGAAGCGGGGTCGGGCTGGCCGCCGGCCAGCTCTACTTGCGCACCCTGGGCCACGCTGTCGTTCACCTGCTGGGTCAGGGTTTCGGCCAGGTCGAGGCGGGCCAGCGGGCCGTAGTTGGTGTCTTCTTCGAGCGGGTCGCCGTAGTGCAGGGCTTGCAGGTTTTCCTTGAGTAGCCGCACAAATTCGTCGTGAATACTTGCTTCGATGATGAAGCGCTTGGCCGCGATGCAGCTCTGGCCGGCATTCAGCATGCGGGCCTGGGCGGCGGTTTTGGCGGCGGTAGGCAAGTCGGCATCGGCCAGCACGATGAACGGGTCGGAGCCGCCGAGTTCCAGCACGGTTTTCTTGATGTGCTGCCCGGCGGCGGCGGCCACGGCCGCGCCCGCCCTTTCGGAGCCGGTGAGGGTAGCGGCGGCCACGCGGTCGTCGGCGAGCAGGCCGGCTACCGGCTCGGTTTCGATGAGCAGGGTGCGGAAGGCGGCGGGCGGCAGGCCAGCGTCGTGAAACAGCGTTTCGAGGGCCAGGGCGCACTGCGGCACGTTGGGCGCGTGCTTGAGCAAACCCACGTTGCCGGCCATGAGGGCGGGCGCGGCAAAGCGCACTACCTGCCACAGCGGAAAATTCCAGGGCATGATGGCCAGCACCACGCCCAGCGGCGCGTAGCTCAGGTAGCCGCGCCCGCTTTCGACGTTGATTTCCTCATCGGCCAAAAAAGCCTCGGCGTGCGCGGCGTAGTAGTCGCAGCAGGCGGCGCACTTCTGGGCTTCGGCGCGGCCGTCGCGCACGGGCTTGCCCATTTCGATGGCCATGAGGTGGGCCAGCTCGTGCTGGCGGCGGCGCAGCAGCTCGGCCGCGCGGCGCAGCACGGCGGCGCGCTCGGCATAGGAGGTAGCGCGCCACGCGGCCGCCGCCTGGTGCGATTCGGTCAGTATTTGTTCGACTTCAGCGGCCGAGAAAGCCGGAAACTGGTGCAGAACTTCGCCGGTGTAGGGGTTGTGCGATTCGATAGCCATAGGGAAAGAGCAAGGGCCGGTTGGGCAACTTTATTCGGGCTAAAACCCTATACCTGGCCGCAGGGTTGTGCCGGCCCCGGCTGGGGCGGTAGCATTGTCTTCGAAACCTGCTATTTTCGCCCGCAGTTGCCGAACGATTAGGCGCATCCCACCCGTTATGTTCAAATCTGTTATTCGCCGTGTCTGACGAATCCCTTATCTCCACCCCCACCGCCGCCGAAGCGGCGCTGGTCAGCCGCCTGCGCGCCCGCGACGAAACGGCCATGACCGAGTTTTACGACCGCTACTCGGCGGCGCTCTACGGCGTGATAAACCGCATCGTAAAGGCTGAAGACGAGTCGGAGGACGTGCTACAAGAAGCGCTGGTCAAAATCTGGCACGCCATCGAAACCTACGATTCCAGCAAGGGCCGCCTTTTCACATGGGTTGTGAATATTAGTCGAAATTTAGCGATTGATAAAATCCGCTCGCGCCAGCACCGCGTAAGTTCTCGCACCCAGGGCCTCGACGATAGCCTGACCGCCCAGCGGCAGGCCGCCCCGGATACTTTTCGCCCCGAGCACGTTGGCCTGCAGGATATTACCAAGCAGCTAGTGCCCGAGCAGCGCCAGGTTATCGACCTGCTCTATTTCGGCGGCTTCACCCAGAGCGAGGCGGCCGAAGAACTCAACCTGCCGCTAGGCACCGTGAAAACCCGAGCCCGAACTGCCCTCAAGGTTCTCGCCAAACTTATCCGCTAACCGCGTCTGTCTTTATCGTGGAAAATTATCAAGCAATTATCGAATCTGGCCGCCTAGAGCAATACGCTTTGGGCGAACTCGACCCCGCCGCCCAGGCCGAGGTAGAGGCCCAGGCCCGCCGCTACCCCGAGGTGCGCCAGGAGCTCGACGACCTTCTCGCCGGCCTCGGCGTGTATGCCCAGGCGTACGCTATCACGCCGCCCGCCGGCATGCGCGAGCGGGTGCTCGGTCGCGTGCTCGCCGACATCAAGCAGACGACCGCGCCCGTGGCGGCTGCGCCCGTAGCCCCGGCGGCCCCCGCTGCTGAGGTACCCACCATGCGCGTTTCGGCCTCTAACCCGCACGTAGCCAGCGCCGCAGCCCCCGTGGCCGCGCCCGCTACCCGCCGCAGCAACGGCTGGGCCATTGCCGCCTCGGTAGCCCTGCTGCTGAGTCTGGTTGGCAACGCACTACTGTACTCCAACTGGCAGAAAACTAGCCACGACCTCACCGTAGCCCTGAACGAGCAGACGCGCTACGCCGCCAGCACCCAGGTGATGGAGCGCCGCCTCAGCAGCACCCAGGAGCAACTGCACGTGCTGCGCTCGCCCCAGGAGTATAAAATGGTAGCCCTGGCCGGCACGCCCGCGCACCCCAGTGCCCAGGCCCGCGTGCTCTACAACAAAGCCTCGCACCGCGTGTACCTCGACGTGGCCCAGCTACCCCCGCTGCCCCCCGGCAAGCAGTATCAGCTCTGGGCCCTCGATAACGGCAAGCCTGTCGATGCTGGGATGCTCACCGCCGCTACCACGGCTGGCGACGGCCTCCAGCAGATGAAGGACATCGCCAGCGCCCAGGCCTTCGCCATGACCGTGGAGCCCACCGGCGGCAGCGCCGGCCCCACCCTCAATACCATGACGGTGATAGGCAATATCTAGACGCTAAGCGAAGTTTATCGGTGGCTATGCCACTGATAAGCAGGCAGTGAGAGGCGGCGCGCTGCTTCCGGCAACGGAAGTA
>NZ_DASTEP010000038.1:0-8568 GCF_035709525.1 Hymenobacter sp.
CTCATACCGCGAGTCGGGAGACTCGCCCCACTGGTCGACCTGCCGTTACGCGCTGCGCGCTAAACGGCGGCCAGCGCCGTTAGTGGCTTCACCTCGCAGGCTCTGTAAAAATATCGCTCCAGTCCAACCCTAACTCAGGTAGCGTAGCGCAGGCTACGGGGCCGGGGCCTGCATACTCACCCAGTAGGCGGTAGCGGCCAGTGTCGTCTAGCACAAATACGCTGATATCCTGGTCAGACGGTCCCACAATCCAGTATTCGCCCACACCAGCTTCTTCGTAAAGGTCGAACTTATCTTTCCAGTCGCGGGAGGAAGTACCCGGTGAGAGCACCTCGGCTATCAGGTCTGGTGCGCCCAGGCAGCCGCGCGGCTCAATTTTGCCGGGGTCGCAGATGATGCAGATGTCTGGCTGCACCACGGTATAAATAGCTTGGTCGGCGGTAGTGCCGCAGCGCGGTAGGCGCACATCGTAAGGCGCTACCCGCACCTGACAAGGCTGCCGTCGCAGATAATTTCCAAAAATCAGATGCAACTCGCCCACTACGGCTTGGTGCCGGTCGGTGGGCGCGCTCATGCGGCGCATTATTTTGCCGCGCACCAACTCTACCAGTTCCGTAAACTGCCAGGTAACGTAGTCGGCATAGGTATACGTACCGTTGGGGTCGAGCTGGGAAATGGATGTGATTGGCGTAGGCATACGTCAAAAATAAGCCGTGGCGCGGTCAAAATCCGGGTTTGCGCGCAGCGATTTACTTAACGATTCCGTTATAATTGGTGTTAAATATTCGGAGCCCGCAACCGGCTCTTCTCTATATGTCAAAATCGAAAGACAACAACGGTAAGGGCAGCACCCGCCACATAGGGGCGGTAGACACGACGCCCGCCCGCCGCGATGCCAAGACGCCCAAACACTTACTTAAAATCAAAACCCACGCCACGGCCAAGGAGCGCGAAACCGCCGTGCTCGTGAGCGTGCCCCCGCGCCGCCAAACCGACGCCCAAACCACCGAATACCTGGACGAGCTGGCCTTTCTCATCGAAACGGCCGGGGCCGAAGCCACCAAGCGCTTCGTGCAGAAGCTGGAGAAGCCCGACATCCGCACCTACGTGGGCGAGGGCAAGCTGGAAGAGCTAAAAGCCTACGTGCAGCACGAAAACAGCTCGATGGTAGTCTTCGACGACGACCTCTCGCCCTCGCAGCTGCGCAACCTGGAGGCCGAGCTGAAGGTGAAAATCGTGGATAGGTCGCTGCTCATTCTCGACATCTTCGCGCTGCGGGCCAAGTCGGCCACTTCGCGCACGCAGGTCGAGCTGGCGCAGTACCAGTACCTGCTGCCCCGCCTCACCGGCCTTTGGACTCACTTGGACAAGCAGCGCGGTGGCGTGGGCATGAAAGGCCCCGGCGAAACGGAGATTGAAACCGACCGCCGTATCGTGCGCGACCGCATTGCCTTCCTCAAGGAAAAGCTCGAAGACCTTGACAAGCAGGCCGTGACGCAGCGCAAGACGCGCACCAACACCATCCGGGTGGCGCTGGTGGGCTACACCAACGTGGGCAAGAGCACGATAATGAACCTGCTCGGCAAGGCCGAAGTCTTTGCCGAAAACAAGCTCTTCGCCACCGTCGATGCCACGACCCGCAAGGTGGTGCTCGACAACCACGTGCCCTTCCTGCTGAGCGATACGGTCGGGTTTATCCGCAAGCTGCCGACCAAGCTCATCGAGAGCTTCAAGAGCACGCTGGATGAGATTCGCGAAGCCGATTTGCTGATTCACGTGGTCGATATTTCGCACCCGGCCTTCGAGGAGCACATCGAGGTGGTGAACGAGACGTTGCGCGAAATCGGCGCGTCGGACAAGCCCATGCTGCTGGTGTTTAACAAGATAGACCAGTACCAGGCCGACCCCGACCCCGCGCCCAACTTCGCCGACGACGACCCCGAGCAGGAGTTTCCGACTGACTTTGACGAGCCCGCGCCGCGCCCGCCACTCGAGCAGCTGCAAGCCTCCTACATGGCCCGCCTGCACGACCCGGTGGTGTTCATCTCGGCGGCGCAGCGGGAGAATATTGATGCTCTGCGCGAGTTGCTGGGCCGCAAGGTGGCCGAACTCTACCAGGTGCGCTACCCCTACAGCAACCAGCAATACGGCCAGTACGACGCCGTGGCGGAGTAACACCAAGCTCCAGCTTGGTGATTCATTGTTGAGCCAGTCAAATGCGGCTCGTCAACGAGTCACCAAGCTGGAGCTTGGTGTTACGACCTTTGCGCCATGCACACCCTTGAACAGCTGCGCGCCGGCCAACTCACGGGCCTCACGCGGCTCGACCTGTCGACCGGCCTCACCGAGTTTCCCCGCGAGATTTTTGACCTCGCCGACACGCTCGAAATTCTGAACCTCTCGGGCAACGCGCTCAGCAGCCTGCCCGCCGACCTGCCCCGGCTACGCAAGCTGCGCGTGCTGTTCTGCTCGGATAATCAGTTCACGAGCGTGCCCGAGGTGCTGGGCGAGTGCCCGCAGCTGAGCATGGTGGGCTTCAAGGCCAATCAGATACGCACGCTGCCGGCCGCCGCGCTACCGCCGCAGTTGCGCTGGCTTATTCTCACGGATAATCAGCTCACTAGCCTGCCGCCCAAAATCGGCAATTGCCACCAACTGCAAAAGCTGATGCTGGCCGGCAACCAGCTCACGGCCCTGCCCGAAACGCTGGCGCAGTGCCAAAACCTAGAGCTGCTGCGCATCGCGGCCAATCAGCTCACCGCGCTGCCAGCCTGGCTGCTGGCTATGCCCCGGCTGAGCTGGCTGGCCTACGCGGGCAACCCGTTTTCAGCGGCGGCCGAGGCGGCGGTAGTGGCGCGGCACCCCATTGCCAGTATCGAGTGGGCGCAGTTGCGCATCGAGCAGCAGTTGGGCGAAGGCGCGTCGGGCGTCATTTATCGGGCGGGGTGGCACCGGGGCGCGGCCGTTCCTACGGAGGTAGCGGTGAAGCTTTTCAAGGGCGCCGTGACCAGCGACGGCCTGCCCCACAGCGAGATGTCGGCCTGCATCAGCGCCGGGCAGCACCCCAACCTGATTGCCGTGCGCGGCAAAATAGCCGGGCACCCGGCCGGGGCCGAAGGGCTGGTGCTGGAACTGATAGACCCCGTCTTTGGCAACCTGGCCGGGCCGCCCAGCCTCGCTACCTGCACCCGTGACGTGTACGCGCCCGAAACGGTTTTTAGCCTGGCCGCCGCGCTACGGCTGGCGCAGGGTATTGCTTCGGCGGCGGCGCACTTGCACGCGCAGGGTATCATGCACGGCGACTTGTACGCGCATAACATTCTCTATACCAAATCAGGCGAAAGCCTGCTGGGCGACTTTGGTGCGGCCTGCTTCTTCAACCCGGCCGACGCAGCCACGGCCGAAGCCTTGCAGCGGCTGGAGGTGCGCGCCTTTGGCTGTCTGCTCGAAGAGCTGCTGGCGCACTGCCCCGAGGCAGCGGCCGTGCCCGCCGTGGCGCAGGCCTGGCAGATACTGGTGCAGCGCTGCACGCAGCCCGAGGTAGCGGCCCGGCCGCTGTTTGCGGAGATTGGGCAGGCGCTGGGTACGCTGAGTAGTTAGCGTGATTGCCTGCGACAGGGTGTAGAGACGCATTCTTACGTCTCCCGTCAGGCAAGCCGAACAACGCCGAGACGCAAAGATGCGTCTCTACACCCGCCTTAAACTAATTGCCCTTCACCCCTAGCTTCGCCCCATGAAAACCCTGTACCTGATGCGCCACGCCAAATCGAGCTGGAGCTTTGACGACCTCACCGACCGCGAGCGCCCCCTCAACGACCGCGGCCGCGACGATGCTCCGCGCATTGGCCAGGCCCTGGCCAAGCGCGACATCAAACTCGACCTGATGGTGAGCTCGCCCGCCGTGCGGGCCCTGAGTACGGCCGTGCTCGTGGCCCGCGAGCTTGACTACCCGCACGATAACATCAAGGTGGAGCCCGCCATCTACGAGGCCGACCTGGAGACGCTGCTGGCCGTGGTGCACGCGCTGCCCGACGACGCTGGCTCGGTGCTGCTCACCGGCCACAACCCGACCATCACCGACGTGGCCAACTACCTCTCGCCCTCGCCCCTGAGCAACGAGATGCCCACGGCCGGCGTCATCTGCCTGCATTTTCAGGTCGAGCGCTGGGCCGATGTCAAGCAGGACAATGCCGAATTCTACTTTTTCGACTGCCCCAAGGACATTTAGGGTCATTTAACAATTATCAGTTAACATTTAACAGAACTGCAAACGTGGCCCGCCGCGTAGAAGGCCCGAATACGATTAAGCTCGGCCAATACTTCAGCGCCAGAGTATAAACACTACGGCTAACCGCCTGACGAGCTGTTAAATGTTAATTGTCAACTGTTAAATGAAAACCCTTCCCCGCGACCTGAGCTGGCTGCGCTTCAACGCCCGCGTGCTGCAAGAGGCGCAGTGCCCCACCGTGCCGCTGCTCGAACGCCTCAAGTTTCTGGCGATTTTTTCGAGCAACCTCGACGAGTTTTTCAAGGTGCGGGTGGCTACCCTGCGGCGGCTGGTGAAGCTCAAGAAGAAAACCCGCACCCAGCTGCAAACCCGCCCCAAGCGCGTGCTGGCCGAGGTGCTGGCCGAAGTGCATCGGCAGCAGGAGGAGTTTGGGCGCACCTTCCGCGAGCAGGTGCTGCCCGCGCTGGGCGAGGCTGGCATCCGGCTGCTGCGCGCCGAAGACCTCAGCGCCGAACAGCGCGAGTGGGTGCAGCAGTATTTCAACGAGAAAGTGCGCGACCTGCTCTCGCCGGTGGTGCTCGACGACACGCTGCACCAGCTGTTTCTGAAAGACCAGGCCGTGTACCTGACCTTCTTTCTAACTAAGCCGGTAGCTAAGGCCAAAAAAGCCGACGCCGAGCGCGTGGTGCTGATGGAGCTGCCCACCAAGCGCCACGGCAGTCGCTTCGTGGCTTTGCCCGGCGGCCAGGGCACGCCCGACGAGCCGCACGAGGTGCTGTTTCTGGACGACGTGGTGCGGGTGGGCGCGCCCAGCTTGTTTGCTACTTACCAGAAGGTGAAAGTCCACGCCATCAAGCTGAGCCGCGATGCCGAGTTGGACATCGAGGAGGAAGTATCGGGCGACTTGCTGGCCAAAATCCGCAGTAGCCTGGCCAAGCGCGCCACCGGCTACCCGGCCCGCCTGCTCTTCGACCCCGAAATGCCCAAAGAGGTGCTGCGGGCCATCAAGCAAAAAACCGGCATCGCCGATGAGGAGCTGGTAGAGGGCAGCCGCTACCACAATTTCCGCGATTTCTTCGGCTTCCCCAGCTTCGGCCGCAAGGACTTGCTAAACCCCGAATGGCCCGAGCTGCCGCACCCCACGCTGCCGCGCACCGGCCCGCTGCTGCCCGCCATTGCGCAGCGTGACCACCTGCTGCACGTGCCCTACCAAAGTTTCGACGCCGTGCCGCGCCTGCTGCGCGAAGCGGCTAATGACCCCAAAGTCAGCGCTATCAGCATCACGCTCTACCGCGTGGCCCCTAAGAGCGCGGTGGCCAAGGCGCTCATCAAAGCCGTGAAAAACGGCAAGCAGGTGACGGCCGTGGTGGAGCTGAAAGCGCGCTTCGACGAGGAAAGCAACATGCACTGGGCCGAGAAACTACAGCGCGCGGGGGCGCACGTCATCTTCACGCCCGCCGAGCTCAAGTGCCACGCCAAGCTGCTGCTCATCACGCGCCGCGAGGGCGATGGCGAGGCGCCGCGCCGCTACGCCTACCTCAGCACCGGCAACTTCAACGAGGCCACGGCGGGCATCTACGCCGACCACGCGCTGTTCACGGCTAATGCCGAAATCGGGGCCGAGGTCGACCAGGTGTTTCGCTACTTCCAGAGCGGTACCGAGCCCACGCACTTGCAGCACCTGCTGGTGGCCCCGTTCACGCTGCGCAAGCAGCTGCTCAAGCTGATAGCGCACGAGGCGGCCAACGCCCGCAAGGGCAAAGATGCCTACATCTTGCTGAAAGTGAACGCTCTCGAAGACCCCGGCATGATAGCCGCGCTCTACGAGGCCAGCCAGGCCGGCGTGCGCGTCGAGTTGCTCATCCGGGGCATCGGGAGCCTGGTGCCGGGCCAGCCGGGCTTGAGCGAGAACATCAGCCAGCGCGGCTTGGTGGATAGGTATTTGGAGCACGCCCGCATCTACGTGTTCGCCAACGGCGGCGAGGAGAAGGTCTACCTCTCGTCGGCTGACTGGATGACGCGCAACCTCGACCGCCGCGTGGAAGTAGCCTTTCCGCTGCTCTATGAAACCCTGCGCGCCCAGGTGCGCCACCTGCTCGACCTGGAGCGCGCTGATAATGTGAAGGCCCGCGACTTTGAGAACCATTTGCTGCTCTCGGCCGAGGGCGAGCCGCCCGTGCGGGCGCAGGAGGCGCAGTACCAGCACTTGAAGAAGCTGGCCGGGCGGCGGGCGAAGAAGTAACCGTCATGCTGAGCGCAACGCAGCGGAGTCGAAGCATCTCTATCGCACCGTTGCTAGCGCAAGAGTTAGTATCGAGGTAGAGATGCTTCGACTCCGCTACGCTCCGCTCAGCATGACGGTAGTGGGCGGGGCACCGAACTACTACCGCCGCACGCCGGCCTTCTCCAGCAGCTTGCGCGGCGGCACGGCAAATACTTCTAGACTCACATAAGGCGCGCCGCCCAGCTTGGTGCGGATGATGCGCTCGCGGTCGGCATTGGTGCGGTCGAAGGCGTCGAAGGCGTAGTTGTAGCGGTAGCCGCCCTCGGCCCCGAGCCACAAAAACGATAGCAGCTCGCGCTCCCAGCGCAGACGAAATTTTACCTCCGTCTCGCGCAGCTCCAGGCTGCGCAGCGGCTGCTTGCCCGCGCCCAGCGGCAGTTCCTGGCGCAAGGCCAGGATGTAATTGGTGCCATCGACCGAGTAGCCGGCGTAGAACAGCGAGCGCTCGGAGGCGTTGTAGCGGGCCGTGACGCGGGCCGGAAACAGCGCCTCGATGCCCCAGCGGTCGTTGAAGGTGCGGTTGTAGATGATGGCCGGGTAGAGGCTGAGCCGCCCAAAGGTGTAGCCGTACTGAAAACCCACGCCCCACGAAAAGCGCGGGCTGCGCTTCCAGCCATAAAACGCCTCGAACGAGCCCCGGAAGTAGTTGGTGCTGCCAATGTCGGTGCTCGACGTATAGTCACCCGAGAGCTCGCCCTTCACCCGCGCCAGGTACCAGTGCACGGCATCGACGGGCCGAATCACGGCCAGCTGCACGCCGGTGCTTTTCAGGCCCTTGTTTTCGATGTTGTCGAAGAGGCCGTAGTTGGTGGGCTTGTCCTCAAATTTGAACTCCTCGCGGTCGTAGTTCAGCCCCACGATAACCTTGAGGTGGGGTCGGTTCCAGGCCGGGATGTAGCCCTTGAAAATCAGCCGCCCGTTGCGCTTGGCCGTGGTGTTGTAGTCGCTCACGCCCGCCACCTGGCTAGAGGCGGCCACGCTAAACGGCGACGTGCGCTCGTAGTGCAGGATGATGCCCTTGCTCGGCCCCATGCCCAGCACCGAGGGGTTGGCAAACTGCTGCTTGTCAACTAGGTCAGGTGCACCGGTGGCCGAGTCGCGGGCCGTGGGGGCGGGGGCGGGGTAAATGCGCGGCACGTCCTGGGCGCGGGCCACGGTGGCGGCCAGGGCCAGCAGGCCGGGCAGCAGGCTTTTCTTGCAGAAGCGGGTAGGGAGTAAGCACATAAGCAGGTCGGAGCCCCGCTGCGCGCGGGAACCGGCCTGCTTACGTGAATATTTTCTGAATGGCTGCGGTTAGGCGGCCGTTTTAGGCGTACTCGGGCATTTCTTCGGGCCGGGAGAGCAGGCCCGCCAGCAGCCCAAACACTCCGGCCGCGATAAACGCCGTGCGCGCCTTGTGGTCTTTGGCAAAGCCAAACAGCCACGGCGCGCTCAGGGCCGAAAGGCCCACTACCACGTCGAGCGCGAGGTGGGCTTTGTAAGGAATGACCTTGAACGCGCCCCACTCGGCGCGGGTGAGCAGCGACGAGGCCAGGATATTGCCACTGAGCACGTAGCAGAGCGTAGTAGCCGTTTTGTTGTCTTCAAAACCGAGCAGACGAGGCGCGCTGGCCACCAGCGGCACGTAGGAGTAGTCGGTGAAGCCGTGCTGCACGCGGGAGATGGGCTGATTCATGGCGGGCTAGGTTTTTTGGAAAAGGAAAAACAGGAAAAGCAAGCCTGCTAACGGCCCTCCTGGCGGAAGGATATAGCCCAGATTAGCCCCCGGCCCTACTCCGTGGGCTCGCTGGTGCCGCTGAGAAAGCCCTGCGAAATGGCGTGGCGCACCAGGGCGGCGGTGTTTTTGGTGCCGGTTTTTTCCAGAATGTTCTGGCGGTGCGTTTCCACGGTGCGCTTGCTGGTAAAGAGCTGGTCGGCAATCTGCTGCGTAGTCAGGCCCTCGGCCACCAGCTGCAACACCTCCTGCTCGCGGCGCGACAGCGGCGAGGCCACGCTGGGCGCGGGCGGCGGCGCGGCCTCGAAGGCCAGCACGGTATCGAGCAGTTGCAAACCTACT
>NZ_DASTEP010000039.1:0-14306 GCF_035709525.1 Hymenobacter sp.
TCAGGCTCCCCTCTTTTTTGGAGAGGGGCCGGGGGTGAGGTTCCCCGCGCCTGCTTTAACACAAAAAAAGCCCACCCGGCCAGCGGCCAGGTGGGCTTGTCTAATCAGTAGAAAATGGGAATTACTTACCCAGCTTCTTCTTCAGATTCTCGTCGAGCGCCTCCAAAAACTCCTCGGTGTGGAGGTAGTCGCGGCCGTGCTCCACCTTGTTGCCGTGGATGCAAACGGCCAGGTCTTTGGTCATTTTGCCGCTTTCCACGGTTTCGATGCACACCTGCTCCAGCGCGTGGCAGAAGTCGATGAGCTCCTGGTTGCCGTCGAGCTTGCCGCGGAACTCCAGGCCGCGCGTCCAGGCGAAGATGCTGGCGATGGGGTTGGTCGAAGTCGGCTTGCCTTTCTGGTGGTCGCGGTAGTGGCGCGTCACGGTGCCGTGGGCGGCTTCGGCCTCCATCACGGTGCCGTCGGGCGTCACGAGCGTCGAGGTCATCAAACCTAGCGAGCCAAAGCCCTGGGCTACGGTGTCGCTCTGCACGTCGCCGTCGTAGTTTTTGCAGGCCCACACAAAGTTGCCGTTCCACTTCAAGGCCGAGGCTACCATGTCGTCAATCAGGCGGTGCTCGTAGGTGATGCCGGCCGCTTTGAATTTCTCGAGGTAGTCCTGCTCGTAAATCTCCTGGAAGATGTCCTTGAAGCGGCCATCGTACTTTTTCAGGATGGTGTTTTTGGTGCTCAAGTACAGCGGCCAGCCCTTCATCAGGGCCTGGTTGAAGCAGGCGTGGGCAAAGCCCCGGATGCTTTCGTCGGTGTTGTACATGGCCAGGGCCACGCCGTCGCCCTTAAAGTTGTAGACCTCAAACGACTGCGCCTCGCCGCCGTCTTCGGGCTGGAAGCTGATGGTGAGCTTGCCCTTGCCCTTGGTTACGAAGTCGGTAGCGCGGTACTGGTCGCCGAAGGCGTGGCGGCCGATGCAGATGGGGGCCGTCCAGTTGGGTACCAGGCGGGGCACGTTGCTCATCACGATGGGCTCGCGGAACACGGTGCCATCCAAGATGTTGCGGATGGTACCGTTGGGCGACTTCCACATTTGCTTGAGGCCAAACTCCTTCACGCGCTCCTCGTCGGGGGTGATGGTGGCGCACTTGATGCCCACGCCGTACTGCTTGATGGCGTTGGCCGAGTCGATGGTAACCTGGTCGTTGGTTTGGTCGCGGTACTCGATGCCGAGGTCGTAGTACTTGATATCAAGCTCCAGGTACGGCGTAATCAGCTTATCCTTAATAAATTTCCAGATGATGCGGGTCATCTCGTCGCCGTCCAGTTCTACGACGGGATTGGCTACCTTGATTTTGCTCATGAGCGTGGTGGGGAAATGAAAACAAGTCTTGTGCGGTGCAAGCTAGCACCCCCGCGCCAACCAACGCCCCTGGCCCTACCTGCCCCGCCGCCCGCCCGCCCGGCCCCGCCCGCCGCCTGTTCTGAAGAAAGTAAAAAACGTGAGCGTTTGCATAGCCCGCTGGCGCGGAATAGTGCTACTGTTGGGGTGGGGTAGTAGGGAGCTTTTAGGCGTCGAAAAAACTGCTCCTTATCCACGCGCAACCTTGGTGCCCAGTCGCTACTGCGTCCAGTTCACCAGTTGCAGCCCTTCGATACGGCTGAAATGCCGGGTGTTGTTAGTAGCCAGTTGCAGATTATTAGCCAGCGCGATGCCGGCAATCAGCGTATCAGTCGGACCAATGCTTTGGCCCCGACTACGCAAGTCGGCCTCAATCCGCGCCGAAATAGCAACGGACTCCGTCGTAAGCGGCACAATCTCATGCAAAGCTACTAGCTGCTGAAACTGCCGCAGTTGCTGCCGGGCGTCGCGGTAAAGCAAGCCGCTCAGCGACTCGTAGTAAGTGATAATGCTGAATTGTAAGACGCCCTGCACCTGCATATACTCATAGGCGCGGCTATCAACGGTGGGCTGCTGCCGTAGCAGAAGCGACAGCGTATCGGTATCAAGTAGCGTCGGGCTCATCTTCTAAAAAAGGATTAGGACGGGTGAACAACTCAGCCCGCACCCGGCGCTGATAAGCCATAATATCATCCCATACTTCGTCCGGCAAGTTGTCGGTGCCTTGCAAAATCCGTCTGGTTTCTTCGGCTAGCCTTTTATTGGCTTCTTCCTTGGCTTTCAGCGCCTGCACTAGCTGGCCGACTTCTTCCAAGTGTTGCGGCGATATCTGTTGAATATCTTGAATAATAGTTTCGAGGGTTATCATAGCGCAGTGTTTTTAGTTACCCTAAGTTACAAAGGTTTCGGCCGGCGGCTCGGGTAGCGGCGGGCTTCGTCTTTTGAGTAAACTCGCTCATTACCAGCAAGTATTTACTTAATGCCTCCAAATAGAAGTCACGCTGGCCGCCAATAGCCACTTGCGCCCATAGCCCCGTTGTTAGCAATGAAAACTACGACAGTGACACACTTAGCGCTTAGCTATCAGTAAATAGAACATGTGTGCACATTAATTATCGTTATTAATCTAGCTTAAAGCTTGCACCGCGAGTGATGTCAAGTGCGAAGCTGTAAAAAAATGGAATGGTCCATATTTCTGTGTTTTTCTTACTCCGCTTATAAATAAATCCGATTCTCTCCAGTCTTTTTATAATATTAAGCCAATCACTGCCCAATATCTCTCTAAGCGATGATTCATTATGGTCAGCTTTGCCTCTTTCAAATAGTTTTATTTTTTCCTTTAAGTCGGGATATTCAGGATATATTCTGGTTTCAAGGTTTGAAGTAGAAGTGGCCTTTACTGCCTTTCGGATGGTTTCGGATGAAAAGAGAATACTATCAGCTAGCTCAACATTATCTCGTTGATTCTGTCTCACTTGAAAAACTTTTGCTTGAGCAAAAACGGATAGTAAATCTCTTGGGGTGACGACTAGATTCCCATCAGCAATTCGGTCACATATCCATTTGAACCCATCGGCTGCTCTGCCACGGTCAATCTTTCTGGGGAAAAGCTTGTAAAATATCTCTTCTCTTTGGGCAGAGTTTATTTGCGTATTGTTATCTACATGAACTATTTTCACTATTTCAGAATTTGTCAATAATCGTTTAACAAATAGTTCAAGCAAATCACTGTTTTCCCATGAAATAGGATTGCTTGCTCTGCTATTGATATGTGAAAGAGCCGGAAAATGCCCTGTATCTGTAACTCTTAAGTAAACATCATCTCGTAAAAAGATTTTTGTTCTTAAAATTTTATGGTCTGAAATATCTCGGTAAGCTAGTAGCAATCCTTTCAGAATAGTATTTTCTCTGTCCTCGTCACCCAGCACAATTTCATCTAATCTATCTAGTATTATCCATATTCTGAACTGGTATAGTTCGATTATGCTACTTAGTTCAGTGAATAATTCGTTAAATGGTATTACTATAGTTGTAGTATTTGCCGCTTTATTCGGATTGTCAGGAGCGTTAAACTCAACACCTAAACTATCTACTTTAACTTCGACCTTGTTAAAATGCCTAGCTTTATTTATGGCAAAATCAAGTAACTTTCTTAGATTATTAGGGTGGCTGTAAAGTATGTCATGCTTGCGTAGTTTTTTTTCAAATTTTATGATGTTTTCATCGTTTGTAAGCCTCTCCTTCGCACTTTTAAAAAACAACGCAATTAAATATATTTTCCAAGCAACCCTCAATTGGTCAGCAGTAGGAAATGCTTGTGAAGAAAGGTCTTTAAATACTTCTCTAAATTCGGGGTCGCCCGTGTGGTTCGTAGCCAAAACCAGTTGAACATTATTGATAGAATGATATTTGTTTTGATTATCTCTTACTTCCTTCCATAAAGCAGATTTGCCGGCACCTTTACTGCCTAAAATCAAATCCTTTCTATCTAATAAAAATTCATTTAGAACAGGGTGTGTTACAAAGCACTGTGTCAGTAATTCATCCTGCTCAGCAATTATTGAACCTAATTCAAGATTGTTCAAGATTGAGGTTTTTTGTGAGATATTCATACGATTTTAAAGATTATACTGTGCAAACAAAACCCCCGCGCCAGCCAGAGCCAACACGGGGGTGCGCTACTTAGCAACCGCCAAGCTACTACATATTCTTCACAATCTCCTCGCCAAACTCGCTCGTCTTCAACAGGGTAGCGCCGTCCATCAGGCGCTCGAAGTCGTAGGTGACGTGCTTGCTCTGGATGGCCGCTTCGAGGCCCTTGGTGATGAGGGCGGCGGCTTCTTTCCAGCCCAGGTACTCCAGCATCATCACGCCCGAGAGGATAACCGAGCCGGGGTTCACCTTGTCCTGGTTGGCGTACTTGGGCGCGGTGCCGTGGGTCGCCTCGAAGATGGCGTGGCCGGTGAGGTAGTTGATGTTGGCCCCCGGCGCGATGCCGATGCCGCCCACGATGGCCGCGAGCGCGTCGGAGATGTAGTCGCCGTTCAGGTTGAGGGTAGCGATAACCGAGTACTCGGCCGGGCGCAGCAAAATCTGTTGCAGGAAGGCATCGGCGATGCTGTCCTTGATGATGAGCTT
Source organism: Hymenobacter sp. (assembly GCF_035709525.1). GTDB lineage: Bacteria > Bacteroidota > Bacteroidia > Cytophagales > Hymenobacteraceae > Hymenobacter. The sequence goes on from NZ_DASTEP010000039.1 coordinate 4,532, forward strand.
GCCCTGCTCCTGCGCCTGCTTCAGCAGTGCATCGGCCACCTGCTGGCCCTGTTTGGCCACTACCTTATCGTACTGCGCCCAGGTGTACACCTTGCTGCCAAACTCCTTCTCGGCCAGCTCGTAGCCCCAGGTCTTGAACGCGCCTTCGGTGAACTTCATGATGTTACCCTTGTGCACGAGCGTCACCGAGGGCAGCTTGTGCTCCAGGGCGTACTTGATGGCGGCGCGCACCAGGCGCTCGGTGCCTTCCTTCGACACCGGCTTGATGCCGAACGACGACGAATCGGGGAAGCGGATTTTCTTCACGCCCATCTCGTCTTGCAGGAATTCCAGCATTTTCTGGGCCTGCGGCGTGCCGTTCATGTACTCGATGCCGGCGTAGATGTCCTCCGTATTCTCGCGGAAAATCACCATGTCCGTCAGCTCGGGGTGCTTCACCGGCGAGGGCACGCCCTCGAAGTAGCGCACCGGGCGCACGCAGGCGTACAGGTCCAGCTCTTGGCGCAGGGCCACGTTGAGCGAGCGGATGCCGCCGCCCACGGGCGTAGTCAGCGGGCCTTTGATACCCACCAGGTAGTCGCGGAAGGCGTCGAGGGTATCGTTGGGCAGCCAGTTATTTACCTGCTTGTAAGCTTTTTCGCCGGCCAGTACTTCTTTCCACACCAGCTTCTTTTTGCCGCCGTAGGCTTTTTCTACCGCCGCGTCGAACACGCGCTGCGAAGCGCGCCAGATATCCGGCCCGGTGCCGTCGCCTTCGATAAAGGGAATAGTGGGTTGGTCGGGAACGTTGAGCTTACCATTTTTGATGGTGATTTTCTGCTCTGCCATGAGGAAATAAGTTATTCTGATTTAGTCAGGTGGAGGGGGTGGGAAGAGGGGTAGTCTTTGTTGGGTGCCCGTCGGGCGGGGGAACCTCACCCCCCGGCCCCCTCTCCAAAAAAGAGGGGGAGCCTGACGCCTGTTCAACGTGTGCTTACGTCGGTTTGCGGTCGGCTCCCCTTTTTTGGAGAGGGGGCCGGGGGGTGAGGTTCCCGCGTTAGGTTTTAATAGCCAAATATTTCTTTCAATGTCAGCTGCTGCACCTCGCCATACTTTGCCAGTTCCTTGAAATTTAGCCGGTCCTTCGAGCCGATAACCAGAATCACCTGGTTTTGGCCCTTAATCTTGGCTTGCTGAAATTTCTGGAGCTCGCCAAACGTCATGTTTTGCGTTTGTTCATACACGTCGCGGCGCAGGTCGTAGTCGAGGCCGAGGCGGCGGGCGCGCTCATAGCTGAGTAGCACGGCCTCGTGGGTGATGCGGTCGGTGGCGATGCTATTGCGGATGCTTTGCTTGGCAATCACCAGGTTAGCATCGGCCAGAGGCATGTCGGTGAGGAGGGCTTCCATGCCGCTCATGGCCTCGGGCAGCTTGTCGCTCTGTGTGCCGATGTAGCTGAGGATGTAGTTTGAGCGGCCGGTTTTGTCGGCGTTGGCGTAGCGCGACATGGCCGAGTAAGCCAGCGCCTTGCTCTCGCGCAGGTCCTGAAACACGATGCTGCCCATGCCGCCGCCGAAGTACTCGTTGTAGAGCGCCACCGTGGGGGCCAGCGCCTTGCTGTACACGTCGCCCTTGGTCAGGAACAGGATTTCGGCCTGCACCATGTTGTAATTCACCCAGTACACCTTTTTCTGGTTCAGCGGCTGCTCGACAAAGTCCTTGGCGGCCGGGTCGGGCTTGAGGGTAGCGGGCGTTTTGTGAATCGTTCTGATTACATCAGTAATATCCATTTTAGCGCCCCATTCTTCCGATTTTGCATCTGCACCAATCTGCTTGGTAGTTGCTTCATCGTCAGCCTTCTTCATACCTCGCATCGCGCGCGGCCCATAGTACAGCACGCGGTGCTCATACGTGGGCAGCGATTTCAGCAGCGCCGTCAGTTGCTCGGGTTTCAGGGCTTTCAGCTGCGCCTCGGGGACGATGTTGGTAAACGGGTTGCGCGGGCCATACTTCGCGTAGTTCAGCATGGCCTGGTTCAGAATCACGCCCTTGTTGAGCTTAGCGTCCTGGCGCTGCTTCAGGATGCCGGCCACCTGGTTTTTGAGGGCCGCCGCGTCGGGGCGCGGGTTGTTGAGTAGTTGCTCAAACAGCTTCAGCGCCGGCTCCAGGTTGCTATCGAGCCCGCTGAGGCTGATGAGCACCCGGTCTTGGCTGCTGCTGACCGCAAACGAGCAGCCCAGCTTGTAAAACTCCTGTTGCAGCTGTGCCGCCGAATATTGCCCGGTGCCCAGGTACTGCAAATAATCGGTGGCTACGTCGAGCAGCGGCAGGTTGTTGGTGCCCAGGTCGATGGCGTAGAACAGGCTAAACAAACCGTTTTCGCTGTTCTTGGTGTAGTACAACGGCAGGCCCGGCTTGATGTTCGCCGTCTGGATATCTTTCTTATAATCAACGAAAACCGGCTGCAACTCGGTGCTCGGCAGCTTACTCACCTCGGTGTAGTAGGCCGAGGCCGCGTCGCGGTTGGCCGGCACCGGCGTGATGGCGGGCTTTACCACCTTCACCGTATTGGGGTCTTTGCCGGTGCGCTTGTACACGGCCACGTAGTTGGGGCCGTAGTGCTCCTTGGCAAACTGCACGATTTCGGCCTTCGTGATGGTGCCAAAATCCGCGTTCTGCTTCACGTAGTCGGCCCAGCTCACGCGCTCGATAAACGCCTCGTACATGGCCGAAGCGCGGGCCTCGTTGCTTTCGTAGCTCTTGGTGCGGCTCAGCGTCTCGTTGTTCACGATGGCCGGAATCAGCCAGTCGGGGAAGTCGCCTTTTTTGACTTTTTCCACCTCGGCCAGCATCAGCGCCTTCACCTCCTCCAGGCTCTGGCCCTGGCGCGGCGTGCCGTAGAGCACGTGCGTCGAGTAGTCGTCGTTGGCGTCGGCGAAGGTCTGCGCTTGCAGTACTTTCTGTTGCTGGTTCAGGTCGAGGTCGAAGAGGCCGGCCTGCCCGTTGGTCAGGATTTTGTCGAGCATCCGCAGGCGCAGGCCGTCGCGGGTGGCCTTGCCGCCGAGGCGGTAGCCCAGCATCACGTTTTCCGACTGCGGCCCCACTACTTCCTTCACGATGGGCGCCGTAATGGGCTGCTCCGTCGGCACGTTGAAGGCGGGCACCGGCTTCTGCTGCCAGTCGCCAAAGTACTTGTCAATCAACCGGATGGTCTGGTCGTAGTCCAAATCACCGCTGAGGCACAGCGCCACGTTGTTGGGCACGTAGTACTGCGTGAAGTATTTCTTAATCTCGGTTATCGACGGATTTTGCAAGTGCTCAACCGTGCCGATGGTCGTCTGGGTCCCGTAGGGGTGGGTAGGGTAGAGGCTCGCGTTCAGCGCCTCAAACTCCTTGTTGAAATCGGAGTCCAGCCCCCGGTTTTTCTCTTCGTACACGGCCTCCAGCTCGGTGTGAAACAGGCGCGGCACCATCTCCTTGAAGCGCTCGGCCTGCACCGCCGACCATTTCTCCAATTGGTTGCTCGGAATATCCTCCTGGTACACCGTTTCCTCATTGGAGGTGTGCGCGTTAGAGTTTTTCGAGCCGATGCTGCCCATCAGCTTATCGTACTCGTTGGGCACCGCGTAGCGCGCCGCCACCCCCGAAATCGAGTCAATCTGGTGGTACGTCCGCTTGCGCGCCGCCGGGTCGTTGCGCTGGCTGCGGTACGTCTCGTACAGCGCCTCTATCTTATTGAGCTCGACCTGCTCTTTGCCCCAGTCCTTGGTGCCCAGCTTCGAGGTGCCCTTGAACACCATGTGCTCCAGGTAGTGCGCCAGGCCGGTGGCCGTGGCGGGGTCATTTTTGGAGCCGGCGCGCACCGCGATGTAGGTTTGGATGCGCGGCGCGTTCTTGTAATCAGATAGATAGACCGTCAGGCCGTTGTCAAGCTTGTACACGCGCACGCCGAGCGGGTCGTTGGGCGCGGTGGTGTAGCGGTACTCTTTGGGGGCGGCTACCGGGCTGGCGGCGGGGGCGGTAGTGGTGGCCGTCGCGGCGGGCTTGCTCGACTGGCATTGGGTAGTGAGGCCCAGGGCAGCCAGGGCCGGGAGCAGCAACAGCGACGATTTATTCACAATTAATCTGGGCAGCGGGCAAGCAAAATTTCCGATAGGGGCACAAAGGTAGAAATTTGCGGGGGGAATAAAAAACAAAAAATTTCCTTGTATACTACGGGATTTAGGCCGTACTTAACGAGGTATTGTTTTGGGAAACAAATAATTGTGGAATAGGGCTCCTGTGGTCGGATATGCGCACTCGGCGCTCATGTCAGCAAAAGCCGTTATTTTACACCCTTTTTTGAGTAATAGCCTTGGTGGCGCGGCGCGGGCTACTAGCCCGTCCAAGCTCATGCACCTACGCAGCATTTTGGCTGGTTGAATGTAGAGACGCCTCCTTGCGTCTCCCGTCAGGCGGGATTAGCAACGCCGAGACACAAGGATGCGTCTCTAGACCCGCCCTACGCGATGACCTTACTAAATCTGCAAAGCGTTCTTGCCAATAGTAGCAAAAAGCCCGGCCAAAGTTGCTTTGGCCGGGCTTTCTTTTAGCTAAACACCTTACTCTGTGCTGGGCTCCGCCGCCGGAGCGCTGCCGCCCTCAGCCGGGCGGGGGCCACGGCCGCCGCGGTTGCGACCGCCGCGCTTGCGGCGGCGCTGGCCTTCCGTTTTTTCGCCGTTCTCACCTTCTGCGCGGGGCTCGCGCGGGGCGGTGGTTTCGCCTTCGGGGCGCGGCTCGCGGGGCGGGCGTGGGGTGCGCGGCGGGCGGGCGGCTTCGCCCTCGGGGCGTGGGGAGCGGCCTTCGCGCGGCGGGGCCACGTAGGGCGCTACCGGAGCCTGGCCGGCGTCGATGGCCGCGAGGCGGGCAGCGGCCTGAGCTAGGCGCTCGGCGCGCTGCGGGTCGTTTTTGGCGTCGCCGTCGCGGCGGGGGCCACGGTCGCGGCCGCCCCGGCCACCGTCGCGGCGGTCGCCTTCGGCGCGGGGCGGGCGCGGGCTCCGGTCGGTGCTGCCTGCGCCTTCGCGGCGGGGGCCGCGGTCGCGGCCACCACCCGAACCGCCGCTGCGGCCTTTGCCGCCCAGGCCGCTAAAGCGCTTGGGGTCAAACTCGGGCGCGGGGCCGTAGCCGAGGGCTTCGGTAATGGCCTGCTTCTCAATTTCGCGCTCGATGAGCTTCTCGATTTTAACGATGCGGTCCTGGTCCTGGTCGGCGATGAAGGTGATGGCCGTGCCGGTAGTAGCCGCCCGCGCCGTGCGGCCGATGCGGTGCACATAATCCTCGGCGGCGCGGGGCACGTCGAAGTTCACCACGTGGCTCAGCGAGTCGATGTCGATGCCCCGGCTCACCACGTCGGTGGCGACGAGGATGGGAAACTGCTTGTTTTTGAAGGCGCGCATGGTTTCCTCACGCTCTTCCTGGGTGCGGTCCGAGCTGATGCCCTGGGCCGGAAAGCCGAGCTTGTTGAGCGAGCGCACGATGCCCACCACGGCCGATTTCTTGCTGGTAAACAGCACCATGCTCTGCACGTCCTGCGCTTTGATAAGGTGCTCCAGCACGGGCAGCTTCTGGTGGTCGAAGGTCATGTAAAACTGCTGGTTGATGCCAGCGGCGGGCTTGCTCACGGCCAGCCGGATTTCATCGGGCTGGTTCAGAATCTGCTGCGAGAAGTCGCGGATTTTGCTGGGCATGGTGGCCGAGAACAGCAGCGTCTGCCGCTGCTTGGGCAGCTGGCGCACGATGTTCAGGATATCGTCCGAAAAGCCCATGTCCATCATCTTGTCGGCCTCGTCGAGCACCAGGTATTTCAAGTCCTCAAACTTGACGTAGCCGAGCTGCATATGGGCGATGAGGCGGCCCGGCGTGGCCACGATAATGTCGGCCCCGCTGGTGAGGGCGCGCTTCTGCTGCTCCCAGTTTTCGCTTTTGCCGCCCCCGTAAAGCGCAATGGACGAGGCTTCTACGAAGTAGCCGAAGCCCGTAATCTGCTCGTCTATCTGGGTGGCCAGCTCGCGGGTGGGCACCAGGATGAGGGTGGAGGTAGTGCCGTGCTTGGCGTGCGAAATGCGGTCGAGCAGCGGCACGAGGTAGGCGGCCGTTTTACCGGTGCCGGTCTGGGCGCAGGCAATGAGGTCTTTGCCCTCCAGGATTTTCGGAATCGCCTGCTCCTGAATGGGCGTGGCGTTGAGGTAGTTCATGGCGTCCACGCCGGCCAGCAGGTCGTCGTGGAGATTAAATTCGTGGAACGTCAAAGGGACAGCTTGGTAAGTGTGAGAAATTACGTGCTGACCTTGTATTTCCTGGGCCAGCAAACCGCTTGATTTAAAACAAAGGTAAGCTGAATAAGTGCCTGGCTTTTGTGCGGTAAGCTTTAGCTTGCCGGATAAGATTGGGGGCGGGGCGCTTACCTTACACGGCAAGCTAAAGCTTACCGCACATCCTATGGCCCTCGACCGCTTTTCCGCCCAGGCCGCGCACTACGCGCGCTACCGCATCGACTACCCGCCCGAGCTCTACGCCTGGCTTTTGCCCCAGGTAGCCAACTACCTGCGCGCCTGGGACTGCGCTACTGGCAACGGCCAGGTGGCTGCCGTGCTGGCCCAATCGTTTCGCGAGGTAGAGGCTACTGACCTCAGCGAAAAGCAATTAGCCGAAGCACCGCCGCTGCCCAACGTGCGCTACCGCGTGGCCACGGCCGAACGCACGCCCTTCCCCGACGAGCATTTCGACCTGATAACCGTGGCGCAGGCCGTGCATTGGTTTGACCAGGCGGCCTACCACGCCGAGGTACGCCGCGTGGCCGGCCCCGGCACCGTGCTGGCCGAGTGGGGCTACAACCTGGTGCAAACCGGCGACGCGGCGCTCGATGCCTGGATTTTACATTTTCACAATGAAACAGTTGGTCCGTATTGGGACTCCAACCGCTGGCACGTGCTTGACGAGTACGCGCGGCTGCCATTCCCGTTTGCGCGGGTGCGGCGGGCGCGGTTTGCGGTGCGGCGGCAGTGGTCGGCCGCGTGGTTTCTGGACTACCTGCGCACGTGGTCGGCGGTGGCGAACTACAGCAAGCAGCACGACGGGGCCGACGTGGTGGCGCAGGTGGCCGGGGAGCTGACGCGGCTGTGGGGCGATGGCGAGCGCGAGGTGGTGTTTCCGGTGTTTACGCGGGCGGGAATTGTAAAGTAAGCTTTAGCTTGCTGGCGTAATTCAGTACGTTGCCGGGCCAATTGCCGGCAAGCTAAAGCTTACCCTACATGCAACTCCCCTTCGCCGGCCTCCGCGTGCTCGAACTCGCCTCCGTGCTGGCTGGCCCGCAGGTGGGCCAGTTTTTTGCCGAGCTGGGCGCAGATGTGCTCAAGATAGAGCCGCCCGCCGGTGACGTCACGCGCACCTGGCGCGTGGCCGGCGACGACCCCGATAGCAGCGTGTCGGCCTACTTTTCGGCCTCCAACTGGGGCAAGCAGGCGCTGACGCTCGACCTGCGCCAGCCCGCCGCCCAAGTTGAGATTCAAGGCTTGGCCGCTGCGGCCGACATTATCCTGACCAGCTACAAGCCCGGCGACGCGGCCAAGCTCGGCGTGGCCTACGAGGCCTTGGCCGCTCAGAATCCGCGCCTCATCTACGCGCACCTCACGGGCTACGGGCCGGGCTACAACCGCGTGGGCTACGATGCCGTGTTGCAGGCCGAGGCCGGCTTTATGCACCTCAACGCCGCCAGTCCGCACGACCCGCCGCAGAAAATGCCAGTAGCATTTATCGACCTTTTTGCCGCGCACCAATTGAAAGAAGGAATCCTCACGGCCTTATACCAGCGGGAGAAAACCGGGCAGGGCTGTCTTATCGAGGTGAGCTTGTGGGACAGCGCCTTAGCCTCCTTGGCTAACCAGGGCGCTACCTGGCTCACCACTGGCCACGACCCCGTGCCGCTGGGCTCGGGCCACCCCGGCATCGTGCCCTACGGCACGGTGTACCGCGCCGCCGATGGCCAGCGCCTGGTGCTGGCCGTGGGCACCGATGCGCAGTTTCGCACGCTTTGCGAGGTGCTGCAACGCCCGCGCTGGGCCGACGAGCCGCGCTTCGGCACCAACCCGGCGCGGGTGCGGCACCGCGCCGCGCTCGAAGAGCTGCTCCTCGTCCGCATCGCGGAGCTGAATGGCTGGGCCTTGCTGCACGAGTTGGCGCGGCTGGGCGTGCCGGCCGGCGCGGTGCGCTCGGTGGGCGAGGCGCTGAGCACCGACCTGGCCCAGGCGATGCTGCTGCCGCCGCAGCCGCCGTTTCCGGGCGCGGGGCTGCGCACGGTGGCGTTTCGCAGCTCGGCGTGGCCGGTGGCGGCGGGGCTGGGCGCGCCGCCCGAGCAGCGGTAGCGGGCGTTTGGTAGTTGGACTAACGCCACGGTAGAGTAGGAAAGTAACGCCAACCTAGCCTTCCCCGTTGGGGTTTGCTATACTTCTATTCTTTCACTTCCGTGCTACTACTACGCTTTTTATTTGGGGCGCTGCTGGGCTTACTGCTGCTGGCCCGGCCGGCGCAGGCTTATTCGGTGCTTAGCCACCAGGCCAATATTGACTCGTGCTGGACGCCCTACATGCGGCCCACGCTGGAGCGGCGCTTTCCGGGCGGCACGCCCGACGAGCTGCGCGAGGCCAAGGCCTACGCCTACGGCGGCTCCATTATGCAGGATATGGGCTACTACCCGTTTGGCTCCCACCTGTTTACCGACCTGGCGCACTACGTGCGCTCGGGCGATTTTGTGGAAAACCTGCTCAAGCAGGCCAAAGACCGCAACGAGTACGCCTTTGCGCTGGGCGCGCTGGCGCACTACGCGGCCGACATCTACGGGCACGAGGTGGGCATTAATAAATCGGTGCCGCTGCTGTTTCCAGAGCTGAAAAAGAAGTACGGCCCGGTCGTGACCTACGAGCAAGACCCCGTGGCCCACGGCCGTACCGAGTTTGCCTTCGACGTGACGCAGCTGGCGGCGGGGCGCTACCGCTCGGCGGCCTACCACGATTTCATCGGTTTCAAGGTGAGCGAAGACCTGCTGGAGCGCGCCTTTGCCCAAACCTACGGCCTGGAATTAAAGCAGATAGTGATGAGCACGGGCCTGGCCATCGGCTCGTACCGCTTTGCGGTGCGCAACCTGATACCGCTGGCCAGCCGCGCTGCCTGGCGCGCCAACCGCCACGAGCTGCGCCGGGTAAACCGCCGCATTCGCCGCCGCGACTACATTTATAAGGAAAGCAAAAGCAAGTTTGAGGCGCAGTACGGCAGCAACTACGAGCGGCCGGGCTTCGGGGCGCGCATCCTGGCCGGGGTTATCCAGATTATTCCGAAAGTTGGCAAGCTCAAGTCTTTGAAATTCATCGCGCCCACGCCCGAGGCGCAGCGCATTTTCAGCCAGAGCTTCCGCGAAACCATCGTGAGCTACGCGCAGCTGCTGAGCAAGCTCAACGGCACCGTGGGCCAGGCCCCGCCGCTGCCCAACGTGGACTTCGACACCGGCCACACTACCAAGCTGGGCGAGTACCCGCTCGCCGACCATACCTATGGCGAGTGGGTGCGCGAGCTGGCCAAAAACGACTTCAAAAACACCACGCCCGTGATGCGGCAGGACATCCTGACCTTTTTCAGCAACGCGCCAAAGGGGCCGCTCGACAAAGAGGAAAAGGAAAAAGAGAAGCGCCAGGAAACCCTGGCCGCGCTGGAGCGCCTGCGCGCGCTGAAGTGAGTAGGCAAATCGCTGAGCGGTGTAGAGACGCAA
>NZ_DASTEP010000040.1:0-22736 GCF_035709525.1 Hymenobacter sp.
AAGAAGCCCCGTTTGCAGCTTGCAAACGGGGCTTCTTTTTGTACCAGAGACGGGACTCGAACCCGTACGTCCGTGAAGACAAGGGATTTTAAGTCCCTCGTGGCTACCATTACACCACTCTGGCTCAAGCAGTTATGAAATTAACAACTGATTGATTAGTCAGCAAACAAAAAAGACGCTGCCGGTTAGCAACGTCTTTTTGTTTGGAGCGGGAGACGAGGTTCGAACTCGCGACCTCGACCTTGGCAAGGTCGCGCTCTACCAACTGAGCTACTCTCGCTTGAGGTTTTCGCTGCTGTGGCGGCGAATGGTGATACAAAGGTAGACAAAGAAGCTGGGGATGCAAGTAGTGACCGCTAAAAAATGCAGCTGGTGCACGTTTTCGCTTCATTTTCAAGGCGAAAAATTTTCGAATAATGCGCAAATGGGCGAGCAGCAAGCGAAGTCGGCGCTGCGCAACTACTCTTTGCTAGCGCAAAAAAGGCCCGGCTACCCGGCCGGCGTTGTTTCTGACGGCTGCGGAACGCGCCGCCACTGTTTGCAAAAAATTTCAGGGAGGGAAAATCCAAAAGCCGAACCTGAAGCGTAGGTGCCTGCACAAACACCTCACGTTTGCTTTTTCCCCTCTTTTATGAAACTCTCGTTTGCTTCGCTCGCCCTCGTTGCCCTGCTCGGGGCTGGCACCATCCAGTCGGCTTCGGCCCAGAAAGCCAAAACCGTAATGGTAGGCGGTGCCCCGATGTACCCCACCAAGAACATTGTCGAGAACGCTGTGAACTCGAAAGACCACACCACGCTGGTAGCCGCCGTGAAGGCCGCCGGCCTCGTGGAGACGCTGTCGAGCGCTGGTCCCTTCACCGTGTTCGCCCCTACTAATGAGGCGTTTAACGCCCTACCCGCCGGCACGGTTGAAAACCTGGTGAAGCCCGAAAACAAGGAAACCCTCACCAAAATCCTGACCTACCACGTGGTAGCCGGCCGCATGACGGCCGCCGACCTGATGAAAGCCATCAAGGCTGGCAAGGGCAAGGCTACCCTCAAAACGGTGCAGGGCGAAACCCTGACCGCCATGATGAAAGGCCCGAAAACCATCGAACTGAAGGACGAAAAAGGCGGTATCGCCACCGTGACCATCGCCGACGTAATGCAGAGCAACGGCGTGATTCACGTAATCAACAAAGTACTGATGCCCTAGTTCTTAACTAGCCATTAGCAGCTCAAGAGGAGGCTGGTCGTACTTCGACCAGCCTCCTCTTGTCGTTTGGGCAGGCGGCGGGCGAAAAGCAGGTCGCCCGCCCCTACCCGCTCAACCGGGCCAGCCCAACGGGCCGGCCGGCCGTATGTTGGGGCCATGAAACGTTTTGTAGTAGCCGGCCACTTGCTGGCACTGGCTTTTTTCGCCTTCGGGCTTTATGGCTGCGACTCGACCCCGCGCGAGCGCCAGGCCGCTGTGCGCCAGGAAATGCAGAAGCTCGACACGGCCGCCCGCGCCTCGGGGCGCACGCTGCGACGGGTGGGCCGGCAGGTGGCCCGTTTCGACTCGGCCAACCACGCGCGGCGGGCGGTACCGCTGGCGTCGCGCCAGCAAAAAACGGTGGACCAGCAACTGCTCGGCAGCTACGCCACCCAGGTGAGCACCCTCACGCCGGCCACCATCGGGGAGGCGTATGGCACGCTGCTGCGGGCCGTGCGGGCGCACCACAAAGCCTGGCAGCTACGCGATTGGGACTATGCCCAGGCCACCTACCGCCGCCTGAATGAGCGGCTGGCCTGCGTGCGCCTCGACCTGCCCGCGCGCGACGAGCTGCGCATCCGGGCGTGGCAGGCCGAGTTTACGGCCCTGCGGGCCAAGCGCACGGCCAAAGATTTGCGCACCGCCACCAAAAAGCCCTGACGATTGTTAGGGCAGGGTTATGGCGGAGAATATTATCGTGCTCGATTCTTTTTACGAGCCGCTGGCGGCGCACCTGGCCCGCACCAAGCTAGAGGCAGCGGGCATTCCGTGCTTCCTCACCAACGAAAACCTGGTCTCGCTTAACCGCATGTATAGCCCCGTGGCGGGCGGCGTGCGCCTGCACGTGTACCAGCGCGATGCCGCCCAGGCCGCCGAGGTGCTGCGCGAGCTACCCGTGATGCGGGCCGAGCCCGGCGGCCTCGCCGAACCTACTACTACCACCGAAGCCGAGCGTTGCCCCCGCTGCGGCTCCGCTGAAGTGACGTATGACGCGGCGGCCGAGCCGGGCGCGGCGCACTGGTTTGTGGCGCTGCTGTCGCGCCTGCGGCGCTACCCGCTGCAAGGGCGCGCGCACCACTGCTTCCACTGCGGGCTGAATTGGTAACACCAAGCTCCAGCTTGGTGCATCGTTGCCGGGCACCAAGGTTTGGGCTTAACAACGATACACCAAGCTGGAGCTTGGTGTTACTAACTTTTTCCCAGCCCAATGGCTTTAGCTAAGCATGGAAAAACACGCAAAATCCGTTGCCCTCGTCACGGGCGCTAACAAGGGCTTGGGCCTCGAAATAGCCCGCCAACTAGGCCAAAAAGGCATTACCGTAGTACTCGGTGCCCGCCAGGGCAAGGCCGAAGCGCCCGCCGCTACGCTGCGCGCTGAAGGCCTCGACGCTCGCGCCGTGGAGCTCGACGTGACGAACGTCGCCGACGTCACGGCGCTGCCGACTTTCTTCGAAAAAAACTTCGGCCGGCTCGATATTTTGGTGAATAACGCCGGCGTACAGCTGGATAAGGGCTTCGACGTCAGCCCCGACTCGCTACGCCAGACCTACGAGGCCAATGTCATTGGCCCCTACGCCATTACGCAGGCGCTGCTGCCGCTGCTGCGCCAGGCCCCGGCCGGCCGCATCGTTAACCAAAGCAGTATTTTGGGTTCGCTGACTACCATCAGCGAAGGGCAGGGCGGTAGCTGGGCCACGCCGGGCTACACCTCTTCGAAGGCCGCGCTAAACATGCTGACGGTGGTGCTGGCGCAGCATTTGGTCGATACCAATATCAAGGTCAATGCCGCGCATCCCGGCTGGGTGAAAACCGACCTCGGCGGTGAGGGCGCGCCGCTGGGCGTGCGCGAAGGTGCCCGCACGGCCGTGCGCCTGGCCCTGCTACCGGCCGATGGGCCGACGGGCGGTTATTTCCATGAAGAAGAAAGCCTGCCGTGGTAAGGTACCTGTACCGTAAGCTTTAGCTTGCGACGCGTCAGGATGCGCTGCCCTGACGCGTCGCAAGCTAAAGCTTACGGTACACTATGCTTTTGCCACCGCTCGCCGGGTACGGCGCACGGGCGCTACCGCCTTGATGGGCTTCGCGGGCTTGGCGGCGGGGCGCTGCACGGTCACGGGCAGCGGGGCTTTGGCTTGCTTGGCGCGCTCGGCCAGCCAGGTGTGCAGGCGCTCCAGGCCCTCGGGCGAGAAGGCGGCTTGGCGCTCGCCGGCCACGATGGGCCAGTCGCTCGGGTCGGGCTGAAACCAGTGGTTGACGCCCGAGAGGCGGTGCACCTCTACATCGGCGTGGCCCAGGCGCAGGCCTTTTTGCAGCACGCTCAGGTTGCGGCCGGCGGCCACTTGCAGGTCGGCGGTGCCGTTGAGCAGCAGCACCGGGCAGGTCACTTGGGGCAGGCGGGTAGCGGGGTTGAAATCAAGAAAGTAGCGCGACCAGGGCGACGTCATTTCGACGGCGCGGGCGCGGGCCATGCTCTCGCTGAGGGCGGTGTTGCTGCTGCGCAGCAAGGCGATGACCTTGGCGCGGGCGGCTGTGTTGTTGGGAGTTTGGCGCACGGCGTCCACTAGCTGGTCGTAGAGCGATTGGGCAGCTTTTATCTGGGTGCCGTCGGTGCCGATGAGGCGCATGATTTCGCCCTGCTGGCGGCGCAGCACGTCGCGCCCCGGCTGGCCGTAGCCGGCCAGCGAGGCCACGAAGGCGGGCGCATTTTGGGGCTGGGCGGCGGCCAGTAGCGCCACGTTGGCGCCTTCGCCGTGGCCGAGCAGGCCTACTTGCTGGGGCGCGATGAGCGGCGTTTTGCGCAAAAAAGCCAGCGCGGCCTGCGCGTCGGTGACGAGGTCGGCGGTGGTGGCGCGGTGGTAGTCGCCGCCCGAGCGGCCCACGCCGCGGTCGTCGAAGCGCAGCACGGCGATGCCGTGGCGGGTGAGGTAGTCGGCCAGGATGCCGAACAGGTGGTAGCCTTGCAGGTCGGCGTCGCGGTCGTGCGGGCCCGAGTCGGAGAGCAAGGCCACGGCCGCAAACGGCCCCTCGCCGCTCGGGATGGTGAGCGTGCCGCTGAGCCGAAACTTGCCCGCGGGGTTCAAAAACGTGAATTCCGACTCGCGGTAGGGCGGCGTGAGGCGCAGCTTTTTGGCGGCCAGGGCGGCGGCGGGGGCGGCATTGCGCTCCAGCAGCAGGTCGGTTTTGAGGCCCGGCTGCTGCCAGGTGCCGCTGAGCTTGTTGCCGCCCTCCTGCACCTTGCCCTCGAAGTGGCTGCCGGCCTGCTCAACGCTGAGCGTCAGGTTGTCGCCCTTCAGCTCCACCTCCACCGGCATCCGGCTGATGCGCTGCTGCGGCACGTCGAGCGCCGCGTAGTAGGTACCATTGCTGAGCGGCACGATGGTGATTATCAGATTAATAGAGCCGCCGGGCACTTTCAGGCCGCCCTGCCATTGGCCGTTGAGACGGGTGGGCTCTTCGGCGGGGGTTTTGGCGTGGCCGGGGCCGGTAGCCCACAGGGCCAGGCCCAGCAGGAGAAGTAATAATTTCCGCATAAAATAGCACTCTTATCAGGAAGGATATTCTGAGTTTTGCAATACTCTGCAAATTACTAGCCAGCGCCGCTTTAGCTCTTAAAAAGTCTGTTATTGACGTGATATTCATACTTTAAATCAACATTACCCAACGCCTTATAAAAATCATAATTCGCCTACCCGCCGCGAGCCACCGAGCTGCACCGATTAGCGCCACGCCCGGAAAATTATACTGGCCGGGCCGCCTGCTCAGCCCCGGCGCGCGGCCAGCCATTGCCGCCGGTTTTGCGTAGGATAAGGCCGGTACTATCCAGTTTTTTCTAATGTCGACTACCCCCACCTCTACCCCCCAGCCGCCCGAGCGCCCCACCGCCAAAGACATGCTGGAGCACGCCCAAAAGCTGCCCTACCCGGCCAAGCAGGCCGACATGAAGTTTCAGCCCCAGAGCGACTTGGCCGCCTACCGCGCCGCCGGCAAGCTCGAAGGCAAGGTGGCCCTCATCACCGGGGCCGACTCGGGCATCGGCCGGGCCGTGGCCCTTGCCTTTGCCAAAGAAGGCGCCGACGTGGCCATCGTGTACAACGAAAACACCGTGGACGCCCACGAAACCCGGCGCCTGGTGCAGCAAACCGGCCGCACCTGCCAGGTGCTGCAAGTAGACGTGCGCGACCGCGCCCAGGCCTTTCAGGCCGTGAAGGACGTGGTGGCCGAGCACGGCCGCCTCAATATTCTGGTCAACAACGCCGCTTTCCAGATGGCGCAGGAGAAATTTGAGGATATTTCAGAAGAGCAAATCCGGCGCACGTTTGACACTAACATTCTGGGATATATCTGGATGGCGCAGGCCGCGATTCCGAATCTGAAGGATGGTGACTGCATCATTAACACGGGTAGCATCGTGGGCATCGTGGGCATTCCGCTGCTCGTGGACTACGCCTGCACCAAGGCCAGCATTCACGCGCTCACCAAGTCGCTGGCGCTGTACCTGGGCGAGAAAAACATCCGGGTGAACTGCGTGGTGCCCGGCCCGGTCTGGACGCCCAACATCCCCGGCACCATGCCGATGGAGGAGATTGAAAAATTCGGCCACGAGGTGGCCCTCAAGCGCCCCGGCCAGCCCGAAGAACTGGCCCCGGCCTACGTGCTGCTGGCCTCGCAGGATGGCTCGTTTATGACCGGCTCGCTCGTGCACGTGACGGGCGGCAAGCTCAGCAGCGACGAGTAACCTACGGTGCAGGTTTTGCGTTAATAAAGCTCGGCGGGCTGTTGGCTGCTTTCCAGATGGAACTGGCAGCCAATAGCCCGCTTACTTTTCCCTACGCGCATACATGACTTTTCAGGAGCTGCTGCCTACCTCCCACGTATCGGAGGCCACCCGCGCCGCGCTGTCGCAGCGCCTCACCGAAAACAACCAGGCGGCCACCTACGAGCCGCAGTTTTTTGCCCCCGAAACCTACCAGCTGCTGGTGGCCGTGGCGGCCCGGCTGTTTCCGCAGCCCGAGCGCCCGGTGCCCATTGCGCTGGCCCCCTCCGTAGACAAGCGCCTCGCCGAAGGCCGCTCCGATGGCTGGCGCTACGATGCCCTGCCCCCCGACCGCGAGGCGTATCGCCTGGGCTTGGGCGGTATTCAGCAAATCGCGCAGTCGCTTTTCAAAGCTGATTTTGAGCAGCTTGAAACCGCGCAGCAGGACAAAGTAATCGAGGCGCTCGCCAGCGGCAACCCGCCCGGCGAAGTGTGGCAGACGCTGCCCGCCGACCGCTTTTTTGAGGAGATGCTGGCCGAGCTTACGGCCGTGTACTACGCCCACCCCTGGGCGCACGACGAGATAGGCTACACCGGCTACGCCGACCTGCCCGCCTGGACGAAAATCGGCCTCAACGAGAAGGAACCGCGCGAAATGTAGGGTAAGCTTCAGCTTGCCAGCGCCAGGCGAGCTACGCTAATCCGATGATTATTAAATTATAACGCTGGCAAGCTAAAGCTTACCCTACACGACTATGCCCGACGAAGAAATTGCCGAAGAAGGGGTAGCTACCCCGCTCGAAACCACCGTGCAAGACCCGCTGCTGCGCGAAATCCTGACCGAAAACCAGGCCGCCGCTACCCCACAAGAGCAACCGCAGCCCACGCCCGACAAGTCGGAAGAAGTTGACTGCGTAGTAATTGGCTTGGGAGCGGGCGGCGCGCCGCTGCTGGCCCGCCTGGCCCAGGCTGGGCTGAAGGTAGTAGCTCTCGAAGCCGGCCCCTGGCACCAGCCCGAAACCGATTTTGCCACCGATGAGCAGGCGCAGGATTTCCTGTTTTGGAATGACGAGCGGCTGGCCGCCGGCGGCACGCCGCTGGCGATGGGCCGCAACAACTCGGGCACCGGCGTGGGCGGCTCGACGCTGCACTACACCGCCTATACGCCCCGCCCCCTGCCCGACGACCTGACGCTGAAAACCGACTTCGGCGTGGGCGAGGACTGGCCGCTGACTTACGACGAGCTGGCTCCGTATTTTGAAGAGGTAGAGCAGTTTATCGGCGTGTCGGGCCCCACGCCCTACCCCTGGGGGCCAGCCCGCCCCAAGGGCTACCCGATGGCCCCGCTACCCCTCAATAGCGCCGCGCAGCTGATGGTGCGCGGGGCCGAAAAGCTGGGTATCCGCACCTCGCCGGCCGCCAATGCCGCGCTGTCGGCTCCCTACTTTCAGGAGGGCGTGGGCTGGCGGCAGGCCTGCACCAACCGGGGCTTTTGCCAGGCTGGCTGCTCCAACGGGGCCAAGTCGAGCATGGATGTGACGTACATTCCGCTGGCGGTGAAGCACGGGGCTGATATTCGGCCTAACAGCTACGTCACCGAGATTGAGCGCAATGCGCAGGGGCTGGTTTCGGCGGTGGTTTATACCCAGAATGAGCAGTCGCACCGCATTGCCTGCAAGCACCTCTTCCTATGCGCCGGGGCCGTGGAAACGCCGCGCCTACTGCTGCTGAATGAATTGGCCCTTACCAGCGGGCAAGTGGGCCGCAACCTGATGGCGCACACCGGCATTCAGGTTTGGGGCACCTTCCCCGAGGAGGTGCGGCCGACCAAGGGCATCCCAGGCGGGCTGATTTCGCAGGACACGCACCGGCCCAAAGATGCTGACTTTGTGGGCGGCTACCTGCTGCAAAGCATTGGGGTGATGCCGGTTACGTTTGCCGGGCAAACGGCGCGCGGGCGCAAGTTGTGGGGCAAGGCGCTGCGCGACTACATGCAGCAGTTCAACCACATCGCGGGCATCAACATCCTGGGCGACTGCCTGCCGCACAAGGATAACTACTTGGAGCTGAGCGACGAGCTTGATAATAAACAGGTGCGCAAGCCGCGCATTCACTTCACGGCCCAGGAAAATGAGGTGCGGATGACGGCCCACGCCGAGAAGACGATGCGCGACATCTGGGCCGCCGCTGGTGCTACCGATATCTGGTCGTTTGACCGCTACGCGCACGTCATCGGCACGGCCCGCATGGGGTTAAGCGGCGACGATGCGGTAGTAGACCGCGATGGCCGCGCCTTCGATGTACCTAACCTGTATATCAGCGATAACTCGACTTTCCCAAGCGCCTTGAGCGTGAATCCGGCGCTGACGATTATGGCGCTGAGCCTGCGCACGGCCGACAAGTTTTTGGAGAACCTCAAGTAAGCTACTGGCTGATAGCTGCTAGCTGTTAGCCCCCCGCTGTTACAACATCTCAACTATAACCAGCTAATAGCTAGCAGCTATTAGCCAATAGCTAGAAAATGAAGTCCTTTCTCACGGATGTAAAAAAGACGTTTGGCGACGGTGGCTACGACGGCGACCAGTTTGGCGGCGCGCGTGGGCACAACGGCAGCGGCCCGCCCACGGGCCTGCCTACCAATTTCATGTTTGCTACCGGCATCGAGTGCTCGTACCCGACCATCGACCACGGCAAAACCCGCCGCGACCTACTGGCCGAGTGCGACCACTACAACCGCTACAAAGAAGACCTGGGCCTGGTGAAAGAAATGGGCCTCAAGGTATTGCGATACGGCCTGCCGTACTATAATATCCAAAAGGGGCCGGGCAAGTACGACTGGGAGTTTGCCGACCTGGCCATGAAGGAAATCAAGCGGCTGGGCATTACGCCCATCCTCGACCTGATGCACTTTGGGGTGCCCGACTGGCTGGAGAACTTTCAGAACCCCGAGCTGGTGGTGCACTTTGCCGACTACTGCGAGCAGGTGGCCAAGCGCTACCCCTGGGTGCGCTACTACACGCCGGTGAACGAGATTTACGTCACGGCCCGGTCGAGCGGCAAGGACGGGGTTTGGAACGAGCAGCTGAAGTCGGACAAAGGCTTCGTAACGGCACTCAAGCACTGCACGGCGGCCAGCATCATGGGCACGCAGCAGATAGCCAAGCACCGGCCCGACTGCGTGATTGTGCAAAGCGAGTCGGCCGAGTTTATCCACGAGCTGCGCGCCGAGCGCACGCCCGCCGTGCAGCTCGAAAACAAGCTGCGCTTTGCCTCGCTCGACTTGCTGTACGCCCACCAGCCCGATGGCGAGGTAGTTAACTACTTCTATGACAACGGCATGACCCGCAAGGAGTACGACTGGTTTATGGCCGGCGAGCCGCCGGGCTACCAGATTATGGGCAACGACTACTACGGCCGCAACGAAAAAATTATCTTGCCCAGCGGTGAGGTTTGCACCAGCGTCGACGTGCTGGGCTGGGCTACCATCACCCACGATTACTACCAGCGTTACAAGAAGCCGGTGATGCACACCGAAACCAACGTATTCGAGGCCGAGGACGCGCCGACTTGGCTGTGGAAGCAGTGGGTGAATGTACTACGCATCCGCAAAGAAGGTGTGCCCGTGCTGGGTTTTACCTGGTATTCGCTTATCGACCAGCTCGACTGGGACACTGGCCTGGCCAAGAAGGACGGCAAGGTGAATGCCTGCGGCCTGTTCGACCTCGACCGCAAGCCCCGGCCGGTGGCTGAGGCCTACAAGCAACTACTTCAAGAGTACGGGCAGATTACCATCGTGCCCCACGGCGAGCTGTTTGAGGTCACCGACCGGCCCGCCACGCTCAAGGTCGAGATATAGCCGAACAGTCGAGCTTTCGCACGCGCCCCTGCCGAAGAAAAAAGCTTCCTCGGCAGGGGCGTTTTGCGTGTTTTAGCTACGCTTTAGGCTCATTCACATAGGCTTTTAACGCCTACGGCAACAGCTTTACTTTCTTACCGTTGGAACTACTTGCAAGCCGCCCGCACTTGCGTAACTTGCGGGCACAACCCTGTATCCCCCACCCTCCCGCTATTACCCAGCTCTATGCAATTGACCGTTCCGCTGTTGCTGCTCGCCCTGCTGCTGGGGGCGCTGCCGGCCGCCGCCCAACGCATACTCGTTTCCGGCCAGGTGGTAGAAGCTCAAACGGGCGAGCCGGTGCCCTTCGCCTCCATCTTCGTGCCGAAGACGACCATTGGCATCACGGCCGACGAGTACGGTAAATTCAAGCTGACGCTGGCCGCTCCGGCCGACTCGCTAGCGGCTTCCACGATGGGCTTCGCGGTGCAACGCAAGGCCCTCACCAAGGCCCCCGAGCAAAGCGTACTGTTTCGCCTGAAAAAAAGCGGCGTGGCGCTGAAAGAAGTAGTAGTGTATTCGCGCCAGCCCGAAAACCCGGCTTTCCGCATTCTGCGCGAGGTGCAGAAGCACCGCAAGCAAAACGAGCGCAACGCCCTGGAGGCGGCCGAATTCGACTCCTACAACCGCATCGAGGTGAGTATGGCCGACATTCCGAAGGCCCTCGCCAACCGCAAAGTGGTGAAGGACATCCGGGCGCTGGCCGTGCGCCGGGGCGCGGCCGCCGCCGCCGACCCCGATGCCCCGCTGCCGCTGTTCGCCTCCGAAGTAGGCTCCAAGGTGTACCAAAAATACACGCCGTTGCGCCGCCGCGAAGACATTCAGCACAAGCAGATGCGCGGCGCGGGCCCCCGCGAAGGCTCGGTGCTGAGCCAGATGCTGGGCTCGAACTTTCAGAATTTCGACTTTTACCCGAATTGGCAAAATATTCTGGGTAAGGATTTTATCTCACCCATTGCCGAGGGCGGCCGCCTCACCTACGACTACGAGCTGCAAGACTCAGTGTTCGTGGGCAAAGACTGGTGCTACAAAATTGCGGTGACGCCCAAACGCGACCACGACCTGGCCTTCAAGGGCACCATCTGGATTACGGCCGAGCAGTATGCCCTGCGCCGCATCGACGTGGTAGCGAGCGAGCACTCCAACATCAACTTCGTCAGCGACCTGCGCATTTACCAGGACCTCACGCCACCCACCGACGGGCCCGGCCTCGCCGCCCGCACCCGCTTGGTGCTGGGCATCCGGCCCTACGAGAAGCAGGCCGCGCTACGCGTGCGCTTCACCACCGTCAATTCCAACTTTGTGCGCAACCAGCCGCACGAGGCTGGCTTCTACGACCAGCCCATCGTGTCGACCATCATGGAGCCGGGCAAGGATGCCGAAACTGGCGGGCTCATCAGCGGCCTGCTGCCGGCCGGCGCTACCGAGGGCTACTTCGACAAAAACCGCCCCGACACGCTGAGCCTCAGCGAGCAGCAGACGTTTGCGGTGCTCGACTCGGCCCGCAACCTGCCCTCGGTGCGCAGCACGCTCGACTGGATAGACTTGTTTATCAACGGCTACAAGCGCGTGGGCAACAGCGACAACAACAGCAAGATTGAGCTTGGCCCCATCATCAATACTTACGCCCGCAACGACTACGAGGGTAGCCGCTTCCGCCTGGGCTTTCGCACCACGCCGGGCTTCAGCCGCAATACCGTGTCGCAGGCCTACATTGCCTACGGCACCCGCGACGGCCGCGTGAAGTACGGCCTGAAATCGAGCTACATCGCCGAGCGCCGCCACTGGACGGTATTCACCGGTGAGTTTCGGCACGACGTGGAGCAGGCGGCGCTGCTGGACAACGACTTTTTGCAGGTTGATAACAACCTCTTTCTGGCCGCCACGCGCTGGGGGCGCTTTGCGCAGGGCAAGCCCATCCTGCGCGATTTGATGACGCTCTCGGTGCAACGCGACTTGTTTCGCGGCTTCACCCAAACCATCACGCTGCGCGAGCAGAACATCAAGCTGCTCAACGACTTCGTATATCGGCGCGACGACCGGGTAGTGCCCGGCCTCACGCTGTCGGAAGTGGTGCTGGAGTCGCGCTACGCGCCCGACGAAACCCAGGTGCAGGCCGAAAACCGCCGCCGCCCCATTGGCCTCAAGCGCTGGCCGGTGTTCACGTTTCGCTACATCATCGGGGCGCGCGACTTCTTTACCAGCAGCGATGCCCGCTACCAGAAATTCAATTTGCTCATCAGCCACAGCGTGTCGCTGGGCCACTTTGGCCGCCTCAACTACCGCGCCGAAGGGGCCTACGCCCCCGACCGCCTGCCCGCGCCCTTCCTCAAAATCCCGCTCGGCAACCAGACGCCGTTTTACAACGCCAACGCCTTCAACCTCATGAACTATTACGAGTTCGTGACGGACCGCTCGGTATCGCTGCGCCTCGACCATCACTTTGAGGGCATCATTCTGAACGCCATTCCGGGCGTGCGGGCGCTCAACTGGCGCCTCGTGGCTACCGCCAACGCGCTCTACGGCGGCCTGAGCGCCAAAAACCAGCGTCAGCCGCTTGATATGCAGGGCCGCCCGCAGTCGCCGCGCACCCTCGACAAAATGCCCTACGTGGAAGTAGGTTACGGCGTAGAAAATATCTTCAAGTTTATCCGGGTCGACTTCATCCACCGCCTCACCTACCGCAATGCCGCGCCTACCGGCCTCAATGAGCCGGCCCCGCGTGACTTCGGCATCAAGGTGGGCGCACAGTTCCGGCTGTGAGCTAAGCCACTTTTCTCATGCTAAATCAAAGCCCGGCGTTGTAAAACGCTGGGCTTTTTACTACCACCTACCATTTCCAATGAATACCTGCCTGCACTGCGGTACTGCTACTCCTAACCCCAAGTATTGCAGCCGTTCGCACGCGGCTATTCATACCAACCGGGCCGCGCCCAAACGCAAGCCCACGGGTAGCTGCCTGGTGTGCCAGGCCCCGGTACACGCCAACCGGCAGTACTGCGCCGCGCACAAGCGCTTGCCCAGCCGTAGCGAGTATTACGATTTAACCGTAAGCGAATTCAAGACCCGCAACGCGCATCTGCACCCCAGCTACTACCGGGGGCACCTCAATGCTCTCACGCGCTTGCTCAATGCCCACCGGCTCCGTGTATGCCAGGCCTGCGGCTACGACAAGCATGTCGAGTACTGCCATATCCGGCCGCTCAAGGCATTTTCGGATACGACGACCATCCGCGAACTATCCGGTCCCGAGAATATCTATTTGCTGCGTCCCAACTGCCATTAGGAATACGACCACGGCTTGCTGCGCGTGACCCCGACAGGATTCCAACCTGTTCCTCGACCTTAGGAGTGTCTTGCTCTATGCCATTAAGCTACGGGGTCGTTGCGTGCAACGAGGCGCAAAGCTACATCTTATACGCCAATACTATGGCAAATGAGAGCGCCGTCAGAATCAAGCCGACCATGAAGATGGAATAGCTCACGCGCAGCAGCTTGTATTTGCGGTCGAGCACCTCGCCGAGGTAGTACACGTCGGTGACCATGTTGTTGTAGAGCGTGTCTTTCTGGCGCATCAGCTCGCGCATCCCTTCCTGGAAGTGCTGGAGGCTGAGCTTGGTAAACTGCCCGAAGAAGAGCAGGTTGACGCGACGGTTGGTCGCGATTTCGGGGTTGCGCTTGAGCCACTTGAAGCTCGTGACGTCGGGCTGGGCCGAGAGGATGGCCGACGTAACCGAGCACAGCGCCGTGAGCAGCAAAATGCCCATCGGCACGGCCAAAATGGGGTTGCGAATAAAGCTGGTGCCGCCCGTGACGGCCAGCGACGACGACTTGGCCCCGAAATAGGTAATGATAACCGACAGAATAACCGCGTTGAGCTGAATCATCATGGCCGCTTTTTTATCGGCCATATCGCTCAACTTCATGTGGTTGGAGTACATGGTGCGGAACATCGTTTCGATGCCCCGCTTGGGCTCGGCGAAAGTATCGGTGGCCTTTTTTTCCTTCTTCTTGGCCTTCTTCTCGACCTTCTTGAGATAGTCGCGCTGGTCGTCAATATTGGCTTTCAGGGCCTTTTTGAAGCGCTCCTTACCAGCTTCTGAGTGATACTTGTGGCCCAGCATGAAGTTGAGCTGTAGCTCGGCCCAGTCGGTATTGCTGTACGACTTGTCGAGCGCCAGCTCCCACTCGCTGCGAATGAGCTCGGCGCGAGCCCGGAAATCTTCGGCCGCCAAATTGCTCATGTCGGCGTCTACCATCAGCTTTTCGAGCTCGGTCTTGGCCTCCTCGTCGCGGTGCGTGGCCCGGATGAGGTTTTTGACCACCTCAATGCGGGCGGGCTCTACTTGCTTTTCGCGCAGCCAGGCTTCGGCGCGGGCCATGCTCTTGTACTCGTGGCCGTCGTAGGTATCGAGGTAGCCGGTGTCGTGAAACCAGGCGGCTACCAACAGCGCCTCGGCGTCTTTGGCCGAAAGCTTGGCGGCGTCGGCCAGGGCGTGGGCCTGCTGCACCACGTACTCGGTGTGGGCCAGGGTGTGGTAGGTGAGGCGCGGGTCGAGCTTTTCCTTGAGCAGCGGCTCTACGGTGGCCTGGGCCTGCTGCACCAGCGGCGAGGGCTCCGACTTGGGCGGCTTCGGGGGCTTGGCGGGCACGGCCTCCTGGCTAGGGGCGGCGGCCGGCTGGGCAGAGGTGGCAGCTTCGGCCTCGGAAAGAGTAGTGGTAGCCATACGTTTTGCAGAAAACAGCGGAATGCGGGCCCCATTGGCGGGCCCGCCGAATGCCTTTCAACGCGAAGCGCCGACCACAGGTTAAGCTATAGCGCTTGAGCTAATCCCGGCGCAGCCGCTTACCTTCACCCGTAGTTCTGCCTCGCTCACTTTATGGCCGATTCCGACTCCTCCGGCAAGCCAGCTACCCAGCCTGTTACTACTACGGCTACGCTTACCGCCGCCCTAGTGGGGCTGGCAGCCCTGCTCCCGGGCAAAGTGCTGCCCACGGCGGCCGGTATGCTGGCTCCCTTCGCCAGCCAGGGCGTGATGTGGCTGGCCCGCGAATGGGCCAATGAGTGACTAGCCGAGCGCAAAGCGCAGGCCCCTACCCGCCGCGCCGAGCGCTACCTGCGCCAAATGACCAAACAGCTGCGCCAGCTAAAGCCAAACGACCCGCAGCGCGGCCCGCTGGAGCTCAAAATAGCCCAGCTCACCGACCGCCTGCACGAGCACAAGCTGAGCCAGCTCGAATTGAGGAGTACGCCACCAGCAAACCCGTAAAAAAGCCCCGCAGCGTTGGCAGCGGGGCGCTTACAAAATGGCGTTTGAGGACTAGGCCGTGATATTTAACAGCTCTTCGACGGCGGCGAGGCTGTAATTGCGGGGCAATACGGCCGTTTTGCCCGTCTGCTTGTTCACTACCGTGATGGGGCCGCTGTCCACGCTTCGCTTCAGACGCAGCCACCAGGCACCCGCCAGCGCGCCGGCTACTACCGTAGCCAGAATAGCCAAAATGGGAATGATGAGCGGGTGCATAGCCTTCGGGCGCGCTTGAGGTGGTTGATACTGACAAATGTACATGCGAAGCGCCCGAAAAGTTGCTGCCTGACTCTTTCGCTGGCACCGGCAGCAACACGCTGCATCGCTTGGCAATCTTACTACCTCGCCAGCGTGGCCTATCGATGGCGGCACGCCATATCCTTGCTGCCTAAATAGACTCAACCGTGAGCGCCGCCTTTACGTAGGCAGCGGCCAACGGCCGTCGTATTTTCGTAGTAAGTCGCCATTCAGCCGCCGCGCTGCTCGTTTAGTCCTTCTATTTTTTTCTGCATTTAGCTATTATGAGGCTATTTTTTCGCCTGACGCTATTTTTTAGCTTACTGGCTACGCTGCCCTTTGCCGCCCACGCCCAATTAGAGGAACTGGGCGAAGCCGGCGAGTCCGATTTCAACCCGCCGCCCGGCTACAAGCCCAACTACCGGGGCAAGGCCCTGGGCTGGCAAAAAAACCTGCCGCCCGACTCCAGCCGCATCCGCTACTCGGTGTTTCTGATTGGCGACGTGGGCAGCCCCATTCCGGCCGAGAAGGGCGGCGAGCCCTCGCTCAACTACATGCGCAAGCAGCTGCTACACATGGGCGTAAACAGCTCGGTAGTGTACCTGGGCGATAACATTTATAACCAGGGGATGCCCCGCGAGGGCGCCTACGACCGCAAGATTGCCGAAGGCCGCCTGCGCACCCAGCTCGACGCGCTCAAGAACTACCCCGGCGAAAAGTACATGGTGCCCGGCAACCACGACTGGATTCAGGGCATCCGGGGCGGGCGCGAGCAACTGCTGCGCGAGCAGCGCTACGCCGAGTTTTACATGGCCCAGGACTCGGCCAATTTTGCTTATACCGGCGACTTTCTGGTGCCCCGCGACGGCTGCCCCGGCCCGTATGAAATCCGCCTGCGCGACGACCTGGTGATGATTGCCATCGACTCGCAGTGGTTCTTGACCGACCAGGCAAACCGGCCGTTTGGCGATGCCTGCGGGGCTGATAATGCCGAGGAAGCATTTGCCCAGATAGAGCAGGTTATCAAGGATAATCAGGACAAGCACATCCTGATAGTGACGCACCACCCGATGTACTCGGACGGTATTCACGGCGGCTACTTTACGTTCGCCGACCACGTGTTTCCGCTCAGCATCGTGTTCAAGTATGCCTTCGTGCCGCTGCCCATTATCGGCTCCATCTACCCGCTGGCGCGGCAATACGGCGGCATCGCGCAGGATATTCCGGCCCCCATTTACCAGGAGTACCGCAAGGGCATTCTGGGCATTATGGCCAAGTACCCGAACATCATCTACGCCAACGGGCACGAGCACAACCTCCAGTACTACGAAAACCCGACCGTGAACGGGTACTTCATCACGAGCGGCTCGGGCTGCAAAACCCAGCACGTGAAGCCCGGCAAGGGCGGCGACGCGTTGTTTTCGGACAAGGAAAAAGGCTTTGCCCGCCTCAATTATTACGACGACGGGCAGGTGTGGGTCGAGTACCTGGTGCCCAACGACAGCGACAAGGGCGAAACTGCCCGCCGCGTGTACCGCCAGCAGGTGTACGGCGACCTGGGCCGCGGCCGTGCCACCGCCAACACCAAGGGCCCGGGCGGCCCCGTAGACCAAGCCAAGCCCGACCCCAACCGCGTGCAAGGCATGGGCGGCGCGGCCAACACTGCCAACACCCGCAAGGGCAACCAAAGCAAAGACGACCTCGAAACCGCCGCCGCCATCGCGGCCGGCAAGCCCACCGGCGCGCCCAAAGTCACGCCCGGCCTCAAGCGCCCCAACTACAAGGACAGCACCGTGACGGTGGCCGTGAACCCGACCTACGCCCAGCACGGCCGCTTTCACAACTGGCTGCTCGGCGACCACTACCGCCAGGAGTGGGCCACGCCGGTGCAGTTTCCGGTGCTCGACATCAAGACCGCCGAGGGTGGGCTGATACCCTACAAAACCGGCGGCGGCAAGCAAACGGCCTCGCTGAAAGTACGCAACGAAGACGGCTACTACTACACCGTGCGCGGCATCGACAAAGACCCCACGGCCGTGCTGCCCGAGGGCTTCCGCACCGGGCTGGCGCTGGCCGTGCTGCGAGACCAGATTTCGGCCCAGCACCCCTATGCGTCGTTCGTACTGCCACCGCTGGCCACAGCGGCCGGCATCCTGCACACCAACCCGCGCATGGTGTACATTCCCAACGACCCCGCGTTGGGTCAGTACCGCGAAAGCTTTGCCAACACGCCCGCCGCGCTGGAGGAAGACGCCAAGGGCAGCCAAGACCAGGACGCCTCGCTGGGCTACGCCAAGAAGCTGGTGAGCACCGACAAGATGCTCGAAGAGCTGCTGCAAGACAACGACAACCAGGTAGACCAGCCGGCCTTTGCCCGCTCGCGCCTCTTCGACATGTGGATAGGCGACTGGGACCGCCACGAAGACCAGTGGCGCTGGGCGCAGCGCAAAACCAAGGACGGCGACAAAATTTTCACGGCCGTGCCCGAGGACCGGGACATTGCCTTTTTCAAAGGCGATGGCGTGCTACCCTCGCTGGTTTCGCGCAAGTTCGCGGTGCGTAATTTCCAGAATTTCGGCCACGACTACGGCGACTATAAGGGCCTCAACCAGACGGGCATGAGCAACGACCGGCTGTACCTGAGCGCCGTGACGCGCGAGGAATGGGTGAAGCAGGCTGAGATTATGAAGGCGCAGCTTACCGATGCCGTGATTGAGAAAGCCTTTGCCGAGCGCTGGCCCAAGCAGATATACACCCTGCACGGGGCCGAAATCGTGGCCAAGCTCAAGAGCCGCCGCGACCTGCTGCCCGACGTGGCCGCCAAGTACGCCGACCTGCTGGCCGACATCGTGGAGGTGCGCGGCTCGCAGAAAAACGAGAAATTCACGGTAACGCGCCTGCCCGACCACAAAACGCGGGTAGTGATGCAGAAAATCAGCAAGAAAGGTAAGCTAACCAAGACGCTCTACGACCGCACCTTCGACCGCAAAACCGACGAGATTCGCCTCTACGGCATCAGCGGCAACGACGTGTACGACCTGAGCGGCAACGAGCGCCAGGGCCACAAAATCCGCGTGATTGGCGGCACCAGCCGCGATACCATCATCGACAACTCGCGGGTGGCGGGCTTCCGGCACCGCACCCAGGTGTACGACGCCGACACCGGCAACGTGATTATCAACAAGCTCGGCGAAAGCCGCTTGCGCCTGGAGCCGGGCATCGACGTGAGCCGCTACGACCACCCGCACCGCTTCGACCTCAAAGACTACCGCCTTAACTACACCGGCCCGGCCGTGTACTTCGGCTACAACATCGACGATGGCGTGTTCCTGGGCGGCGGCGTCACGCACCGGCGCTACGCTTTCCGGCGCGAGCCCTACTCCTCGGAGCAAACCCTGACGGCCAACTACGCGCCCGCCCGCGACGCCTTCAACCTGCGCTACACGGGGCACTTCATCAGCGTATTCGGGGGCAAAACCAACCTGCGCGTGAACTCGCAGTACTACGGCCCGCAGCTGCTCTACAACTTCTTCGGCATCGGCAACAACACCCAGAACTACGCCCGCGACGAAGAAGACGGGCAGGCCAGCATTCGCTCCATCAACAGCGCCTACCGCATTCGCTTCGACCGCTTCTACGTGGCCCCGACCTTCGAGCGGGCGCTCACCTCGTTTGGCAAGTTTGGCATCGGGCCGCAGTTCGACCGCTTCCGGGTCGAGCCCGACCCCATCGGCTCGGTCATTGCCGATAGCATTAATGCCAACGGCAGCCGGCCGGGCACGCGCTACGAAAACCGCCGCTTCGGCATCCGCAGCTCCGATTTCCAGGCCAATAACTACCTGGGCGCGCTCATGTACCTCGACTTCGGCGCGCAGTCCACGCCCAAAGACCCGCGCATCGGCATTCAGTGGCACACCGAGTTTCAGTATAATTTCCAGCTCGATAAAGAGGCGCTCACCTACGGCCGCTTCGCCACCGAGCTCAAGGCGTACCTGACGCCCAATTTCCCCTTCCGCCTCACCTACGCGGGGCGCGTGGGCTGGGCGCACAACATCGGCGACTACCGCTTTTACCAGGCCAACACGCTGGGCGGCACCACCAACCTGCGCGGCTACCGCCGCACCCGCTTCGCGGGCCGCGATGCGCTCTACGGCAACTTCGAGGCGCGCCTGCACTTGTTCAAGTTCAACGCCTACCTCTTTCCCGGCACCTTTGGCGTGCTGGGCCTCGCCGACGTGGGCCGCGTGTACTCGGGCAACGACTCGCGCACGGGCCTCTCGGCCTTCCACTCGGGCTTCGGCGGCGGCGCGTTTGTCAATGTGCTCGACCAGGCTGTTATCAACCTCACGTACTCGGTGGGCGAGGAAAAGCTGGTGTTCGTGGGCTTCGACTTCCTGTTTTAGATAATTGATTTTTTGATGCTTACAGGCCCCGGCTGCACATGCGGCCGGGGCCTTTTTTCAGCGAGCTTGCCAAGGCGGCAGGGCACTGTGGGCTTCAAGTGGGATGGAGCTAGCCGTTTAGGCTTGCGCCCCCGCTGATAGTGGCAGGCTACCTAGGGCCACTACCCAGCACCCCGTTCTCAAGTGTTCAATGCGAAGTTAAAATATAAGCAAGCATCATAAAATCAGCCATTTATTAATGCTTGCGCCCAAAAAAACAAGTCGGCTTGAAACTAGCGGGGCGAAAGCCGAATGGTGGCGGTTGGGTTTGAAGTAGCTGCCGAGGAGGCAGACTGACTGGCAGCTATCTAATGAATATAAGACTTCTGACTGTCCGTTTCTACCAGGCCGCCTCATAGGCCGAGCGGGGCTACTTTCGCGCTCACGTTCTACTGCGTGGGGGCTGGCTGCCCTTCGGGGTGTAGGACACGGGGGCGAAGGTGCCCGGACCGGCCGGCCACTGCCCAGAGCTTGAGGCTGCTCACTGATGCCAGCGGTTGCTTCGAGCTGCGTCCCAGCCAGCTATGCTTTTAACTTACTACCGGTTAGCTGCCGCTGTTCAGCGCCCCTACGCTTTTTACTATCGCTTTATGCTGCAAGCTGAAAACCTGACCAAGCGCTACGGCTCGCACCTGGCGCTTGATAACCTGAACCTCGCCATCCCGGCCGGGGAGGTGTATTGCCTGCTTGGCTCCAACGGCGCGGGCAAGTCTACGACCATCAACATTTTTCTGGGGTTTATGCCGGCCAGCAGCGGGCGGGCGCTGATAGCGGGGCAGGAGGTAGCCGTGAACAACCACGCCACCCGGGCGCTGGTGGCCTACATCCCCGAAATCGTGAACCTCTACCCCACCCTCACGGGGCTCGAAAATCTGGCTTTTTTCAGCGGGCTTTCGGGCTTCACGTACTCGCCGGCAGCGCTGGCCGAGTTTACGCGCACGGCGGGCTTGCAGCCCGCGGCGCTGCACCAGCGCGTGGGCGGCTACTCGAAGGGCATGCGCCAGAAGGTGGGCATCGCCATCGCGCTGGCCAAGCAAGCCAAGGTGCTGTTTTTGGACGAGCCTACCTCGGGCCTCGACCCGCACGCCAGCAACGAGTTTGCGCAGGTAATCCGCCGCCTCAGTGGGCAGGGTGTGTGCACGCTCATGGCCACCCACGACCTGCTGATGGCCAAGGAGCTGGGCCACCGCATCGGCATCATGCACCAGGGCCGCCTGCGCCAGGAGCTGCGCGCCGACGCCGTGGCCTACGCCGAGCTGACCAACCTCTATTTGTCTACCGTCAACCAGCCCGCCTAGATGCTGCGCTTACTTATCGGCAAGGAGCTGCGCGAGCTGCGGCGCACCACCAACGTAGCCTGGCTGCTGGGCGGCCTGGCGCTGCTGCTGGGGCTGGCTCTGTACAATGGCTACAGCTACTACACCACACGCAGCGCGTTTTTGCGGCAGTCGCAGCGCACTACCTACGAGCAGTTTATCAGCCAGGGCGATAAAAACCCGCATTTGGGGGCGCACTTCGGCTTTTATGCCTACAAGCCCACCGCCGACCTGGCCCTGCTCGACAACGGGGTGGAAGACTACACCGGCAACTCGTTTTACCTGGAGCCGCACAAGCGCGGCGAGGTGAAGTTTCGGGAGGTGAGCGACGCCACTGCCCTGCGCAGCTTCGGCTTTCTGAACGTGGGCTACTTCGCGCAGTTTCTGCTGCCGCTGTTCATTTTTTTGCTCACCCACAACCTGTTTGCCAAGGAGTGGGAAAACGGCACCATCAAGCTCGTGCTCAGCTCGCGGGTAAGCGCCGGGCAGCTGGTGGCGGGCAAGCTGCTGGCCGCTGGGCTGGTAGTGGGGGCCGTGGTGGCTTTGCTGGCGCTGGGGCCGCTGGCGCTGCTGGCCTGGCACCGGGGGCCGGGCGCGCTCGCCGGCCTGCTGCCCACCTACGCCTGCTACGTGGCCGGGCTGCTGCTCTACGCGGCCTTGCTCACGGGGCTGGGCGGGGCCGTGTCGCTGCTCACGCGCAGCTCGGCGCTGGCGCTGGTGGTGCTGGCGGGCTTCTGGCTGCTGGGGGTGTTTTTGGTGCCGCGCCTGGCAGGCGAGCTGGCCCGGCGCGCCCACCCGGCCACCACGGCGGTGGCGTTCGACGATGAAACCTTCCGCGACATGCAGTACGGCGTGGGCAAGGAGGGCACCAAAGACGAGCGCCACACTGCGCTGGCCGACAGCGTGCTGGCCCACTACCACGTCAAGCGCCTCGAAGACCTACCCGTTTTCTTCATCCCCATCACCATTGAGGCGGCCGAGGAATCGGACGGCCGGGTGATGGACCGCGCATATACGGCCATCGAGCGCATCGAAACCCGCCAGACCCGGTTGGTGCAACTCAGCGCCCTGCTGTCGCCTTTCCTGGCTTTCCGTGAGCTGTCCCTGCACCTGACCGCCACCGACCTTGACACGCACCGCGACTTTGCCGCCCGGGCCGAAGCCCACCGCCGCCGCGTGGGCAAAATCGTGGATGCCTTTTACCAGAACAATACCGTGGCTGGCAATGCCTTTTGGCGCACGGTGCCGCAGTTTGCCTACGTGGCCCCCGGCCTGGGCTGGCGGCTGCGCCGCGCCGCTCTGCCGCTGGCGCTGCTGCTGGGGTGGGGGCTGGCCGCTGGCGGCCTGTTGGCGCTAGGCACGCGCCGGCTGGGGGTGCAATAAGCACTGCTTCTTTATCCTAGCGTGGGAACCTCACCCCCCGGCCCCCTCTCCAAAAAAGAGGGGGAGCCTGACGCCTTCTGACGTCATTTAGAAGCTGTTTGAGTTAGCTCCTGCGATTGATTTTACGAAGACGTGAGACGTTAGACATGAGACATGAGAACCGCTTG
>NZ_DASTEP010000041.1:0-9844 GCF_035709525.1 Hymenobacter sp.
GAAGCATCTCTACCGCTTCGTTGCTAGCGTTAGAAGTTAGTAATGAGGTAGAGATGCTTCGACTCCGCTGCGCTCCGCTCAGCATGACAGATAGAAACATTTTTCTGCCAGAATACCGTGAACGAGCCAATCGCTAATAGCTCTCAGTCAGCACCTAAGAGAAGCTATACCTTCCCGAAAGAAGAGCACCTGTGCAGCAAAAAACGCATCGAGCAGCTTTTTAACCGCCAAAACCCTTCGCTCGGCGTGTACCCGCTGCGCCTGACGTGGCTGCCCGCCCCGGCGCGCACTACCGCGCCGCCCGAGGTACTCATCACGGTACCCAAGCGCACCTTCAAGCGGGCCGTGGACCGCAACCGCCTCAAGCGCCTCGTGCGCGAGGCCTACCGCCTCAACAAACACCGGCTGCTCGAAGCCGAAAACGGCCATCCGGTGGCGCTATTAGGCATTCTGTACACCGGCAAAGAAAAAAGTGAGCTGCCGCTGATAGAAAAAAAATTAATTTCCGGGCTTAATCGTTTGCTGGCCGAAGCTTCGGTGCAACCCGCGCCGTAGTATTGCTTATCTTCACCTGCGATACAGCCGCCACGGCTACATAGGGCGCACCGTTGCGCCACGCCAACTGGTCCGTTAGTTGCATTGTATCGCTTATTAGCTTCGCTGCCTCCGTCTTCCTGCCGATGACCACTCGTACAAAAGTTCTCGCTACCCTGGCCCTGGGCACCCTGGGCCTCGCCAGCTTCCGCGCTGCCTCCGATAGCGAGCGGTACTTTGAGATTGCCAAGAACCTGGACATTTTCGCCACGCTGTTCAAGGAAGTGAACACGTACTACGTGGACGAAATCACGCCCGGCAAGCTGGTGAAAACGGGCATCGACGGTATGCTGAAATCGCTGGACCCGTACACCAACTACATCCCTGAAGACGATATCGAGGACTTCCGCACCATGACGACCGGGCAGTACGGCGGCATCGGGGCAGTGGTGGTGAAGCGCAACGGCAAAACCGTGGTGCAGAGCGCCTACGAAGGCTACCCGGCTCAGAAAGCCGGCCTGCTGCCCGGCGACGAAATCCTGACTATCAACAATATCAATGTTGATAAGAAAACCAACGCCGACATTAGCAAGCTACTAAAAGGCCAGGCGCAGTCGCAGGTGAAGCTCATCGTGACGCGCTACGGCCAGGATAAGCCGGTGGAAGTCAATATTACCCGCGATAAAATTCAGGTTAATAATGTGCCGTACTACGGCATGTTGACCTCGGATATCGGGTATTTCCAGCTCGGCGGCTTTACCGTGGATGCCGGCCGCGAGGTGCGTACGGCCGTGGCCAAGCTCAAGGAGCAGGGCGCGAAAAAGCTGGTATTTGACATCCGCGACAATCCCGGTGGCCTGCTCAATGAGGCGGTGAATATCTCCAACCTATTTGTGGACAAAGGGTTGGACGTGGTAAGCACCAAGGGCAAAGTAACCGAGTGGAATAAAACCTACAAGGCGCTCGACGTGCCGCTCGATACCCAGATTCCCATCGCCATCATCACGAGCAACCGCTCGGCCTCGGCGTCGGAAATCGTGTCGGGCGTGCTGCAAGACTACGACCGCGCCGTGCTCGTGGGTGAGCGCACCTTCGGCAAGGGCCTCGTGCAGGCCACGCGCCCGCTCAGCTACAACTCGCAGCTGAAGGTGACGACCGCCAAGTACTACATCCCGAGCGGCCGCTGCATCCAGGAAATCGACTACTCGCACCGCGGCGAGGATGGCGCGCTCACCAAATTCCCCGACTCGTTGCGCACGGCCTTCAAAACCCAGGCCGGCCGCGTGGTGTACGACGGCGGCGGCGTGGCCCCCGACATCGACGTGCAAGACCGCGAAATCGCCGACATCACCCGCGTGCTCATCCAGAAGAGCTACCTCTTCGACTACGCCACGCGCTTCCGCTCCGAGCACGCCACCATCGCCCCGGCCAAGCAGTTCAAGCTCACCGATGCCGACTACCAGAAGTTCGTAGCCTACCTCCAGAACAAGAGCATCGCCTACAGCACCGACGCCGAGCGTTCTCTCACCGACCTCACCAAAAAGGTGAAGGAGGAAAAGCATTACGACGACGTGAAACTAGAGCTCGACGCCATCAAGAAGAAAGTTACCGTCAACAAGGCCAACGACTTGCAGCGCTTCAAGCCCGAAATCAAGGAAATCCTGGAGTCGGAAATCGTGTCACGCTACTACTACGAGAAGGGCCGCACCGAAGCCAGCTTCGACGACGACCCCAACATCCAGGCCGCCGTAGCCGTCCTCAACGACCCCAACCGCTACGCCGCGCTGCTGAAGCCGGGCGGGCAAGCCGCCAGCGCGCGGAAGTCGGCGGGGGTGAAATAGGTGATGATACTCAAAGAAAAAGCAGACTTAGCCAGTCTGCTTTTTCTTTGTCTCAACAATTATGAAAAAGAGAGAAAAACAGCTCAGGGAGCTTGTGAAGCAGCCAAGTATTTTGGCTGGCATAACTGAATTGCCACTTGAGTGGGAGCAATTAATCAAGTCAAGCGAATTTCGCTCAGAAATCGCATCTGCCTTAGACGCAAAGGGAACCGAGCCAGCAAAAACCAGGGCCGCTTTTATCAGAAATCAAGACGCTACTAATTTCAACGCCAATCGTGAAGCTTGGGGAATCCCTGCTTTCTTGGAGGAATTAGTTGAAGTAAGCGATTTTGAGAATGGCTTCATGTGGCGGTTCCGGGCCCACACTACCTCATGGAGCGAGAATCAACATGCTGACCAATGGTTTCTAACTTCTTTAGAAGCTAGGAGTATCAGCCGCTACGAGTTTTGGAGTTGCGATGAAGGGCCTGATAAGCTTGAGTTTGTAATTGAGGGTAATTACAAATCAATCTTATCTCAACTGCTAGCCGAGCAGGTCTACGAGGTGCTTATTAGTCCTGTGTTTTCGAGCGAAGAGCTAGATGAGTACATCGCTAATTTTTCAGAGGATGAAGAGGACTATGAGTTAGAAGAAGTGATTGAGGAATACATAAGTCAAAATCCTAATTACTTGCCTGCTAAATAATAATGCTACTTCTCTCTCTCGAAACTTCCTCCCCAATCTGCTCCGTAGCCCTGCACCAGATGGAGGACGGTCGCCTGCTCGGCCAGTCCGAGCTGCGCCTCGAAAAATCGCATTCCACGCACCTCACGGTCTTGATTGAGCAGCTCGTGGCCAATACCGGCCACACGCTGCGCGACCTCGCGGCCGTGGCCGTGAGCGATGGCCCCGGCTCCTATACCGGCCTGCGCATTGGGGCGGCGGCGGCCAAGGGCTTGTGCTTTGCGCTGGATATTCCGCTGGTGGCGGTGGGCACGCTGCCCGCGCTGGCCCACCAGGTAGCCGCCCGCACGCCCCGCGCCGCTACCTACCACTACGCGCCCATGCTCGATGCCCGCCGGCAGGAAGTGTACACGGCCCTTTACCGCGCCGATGGCCACGAGCTGGCCGCGCCCGCGCCGCTCATCCTCACCCCCGAGGCCCTGGCCGAACAATTAGCCCGCCACTCGGTGTTATTCTTCGGGTCGGGCGCTGCCAAGTTTCATCCGTTGGTAGGCGACAACCCCAACGCCGCCTTCCTGGCCGACGTGCAGCCCTCGGCGGTGAGCGTCGGCGAGCTGGCCCTAGGTGCCTACCAGCGCCAGGAGTTTCAGGATGTGGCTTACTACGAGCCGTTTTATTTAAAAGAAGTTTATACGACCACCCCACGTAGTGCTTAGTTGACAGTGCTTGGTGCCTAGGCTAAATACCTGGCCCAAGCACTTAGGCACCAAGCACCAAGCACTAAAACTATGGAGCCGCTTTTTGTAAACCGCGTCGCCGCCTCGGGCCTCGTTACCCTCAACCTGGAGGAGTATATTCACCCCGGCGACCGGGTGGTGTACGACATCAAAGACAACCTTTTTCACGGCCTCATGCTGCGCGAAAAGGACTTCCGCGAGTTCGTAAAAACCCACGACTGGACGCAGTACGACGGCAAGAACGTGGCCATCATCTGCTCGGCCGATGCCATTGTGCCCACCTGGGCCTACATGCTACTGGCCAGTAAGCTCCAAGGCCACGCCCACCGCTACGTCTTCGGCGACCTGGGGGCGCTGGAGCAGTCGCTTTTCGAGGAGGCCATTGCCGGTATCAATCCCGCTGATTACCAAGACGCCAAGCTGGTAGTCAAAGGCTGCGGCGACAAGCCGGTGCCCACGTTTGCTTACGTGGCCATTATGCAGCGGCTGCTGCCAGTAGCGGCCAGCATCATGTACGGCGAGCCGTGCAGCACCGTGCCGCTTTATAAAAAGCCGAAAGCGGTAGCTACTGAAGCCTAGGTTAAGTTTGTCATGCAGAGCGTAGCCAAGCATCTCGCTCGCTTCATTGTTAGCGTAGAGGATGCTGCACCACGCACGCGAGATGCTTCGCTGCGCTCTGCATGACAACGGAAAATAATTAAAAAGCCCGCGCCAACCTCTGACGCGGGCTTTTTTGCGCGCAAACGAAAAGCAGCCCCGACATTTGCCGGCGTGCAAACACAATCGTATAAAATAAATTTCCGTACCGGCGTCTCCATTGTCATCGCCAGTATGGTGGGCACGGGCGTTTTTACCAGTCTTGGGTTTCAGCTCCTAGGCATCCAAAATGGCTTTGCGCTGCTGATGCTGTGGGTGGTGGGCGGCCTCATCGCCCTGTGCGGGGCCGTGAGCTACGGCGAACTGGCGGCTGCCATGCCGCGCTCGGGCGGCGAGTACCACTACCTCAGTCAGATTTATCATCCTGCCCTAGGGTTTTTGTCGGGCTGGGTATCGGCCACAGTGGGCTTTGCTGCGCCCACGGCGCTGGCCGCGCTGGCGCTGGGCCGCTACGCTCAAAGCGTGTGGCCCGCCTTGGCCGGGACGGTAGTAGCTGGTGTCTCGGGCGCGCAGCTACTGGCCGTGGGGGTAGTGCTAGCGCTGGCGCTGGTGCATGGCCTCAGCATTCAAGCGGGTAGCCGATTGCAGGTAGCCATTACCGCGCTGAAAGTTGGGGTGTTGGTAGCATTCATTGGGGCGGGCTTATTGGCTGGGAAGCCACAAACCATGAGCTTCGTGCCCTATGCGGCGGGGTGGCGCGCCATGCTCAGCCCCACTTTCGCTGTGAGCCTAGTGTATGTCAGTTACGCCTATTCGGGTTGGAATGCCGCCGCCTACCTCACCGGCGAAATCGACCAGCCGCAGCGCAATCTCTCGCGCATCCTGCTCACCGGCACCGCCGTGGTACTCCTATTATATGTAGGGCTGAATTTCGTGTTCCTGCGCTCGACGCCCCTGAGCTGGCTGAAAGGGCAGCTGGAAATCGGTTTCATCTCGGCCAATTATCTCTTCGGCCCCGCCTGGGGCCGCTTTGCCGGGGCCGTCATTGCGGCGCTGCTCGTGTCCACCATTAGCGCCATGATTTTTGCCGGCCCGCGCATCACCCAAGCAATGGGGGAAGACCTGCCCGCCCTAGGTTGGCTGGCTCAGCGCACGCCAGCCGGTATTCCGCAGCGCGCGCTGTTGCTGCAAGTAGCAATTAGCCTGGTATTTATTCTAAAACCCGATTTTCAGGCCGTGCTCGTCTACGCGGGTTTCGTGCTGAACCTGTTCACGTTTCTCACGGTACTGGGCGTATTTGTGCTGCGCTGGCGGCAGCCGCAGCTGCCGCGTCCCTACCGCGCCTGGGGTTATCCTTTTACGCCGATTATTTTCCTGGCCCTGAGCGCCTGGACGCTGGTTTTTATTATCAAAGACAAGCAAACGGAATCGCTCTACGGGTTGGCCACCGTGGCGGGCGGCCTGCTGGTTTATTTCACGGTGCAAAAGCTGCGGCCGACTCCCCGGCCCTGAGTGTAGCCACTGCCCGGTTTACTTTTCTATCTTCTGCCGATTAACGCTTGCTGGCTCTTTCACCTTCGGCCAGTCCCTGCCTCTCAACCAATGCGCCGTCCTCTGCTTTCCCTATTGCCAGCCCTCGCGTTGCTGGCCGCCTGCTCCAATTCGAACACCGAGCAACAAGCCACGACCACCGAAACAATGGCCGATACGGCCGCCAAGGTGCCAGCCACCGCGCCGCACCCCGCCGCCCCGGCCGACAGTGCCGACCCAGCCACCGCCGACAAAACGGCCACCAAGCCCTTGGCCCCGGACACCGCCAACGTCCAGAACGTAGCCGCCTACCTCGCCGGCCTGCCGCCCAAAGCCGAAACCCCGCTGGCCGCGCTAGCCACCCAGCCCACCTGGCAGGCCTTTGCCAAAGACCAAGAAAAAAGTTGGGCCAAATACCGCGCTACCCACACCGACCCCATGAAGAAATGGGCAGCCACCGAGCTTGATTCGGTGCGCCAGGCCACTACCACGCTGTTCTACCCCTTCAGCGGCCCCGATTTTCTAAATGCCTATACGCTCTTCCCCACCGCTAGCACCTACGTGATGGTGGGCCTAGAGCCCGTGGGCAGCGTGCCCAGCCGCGAAAACCTGGCCAACCCCGCCATCCTGCCCGCCGTTAAAAAGTCGCTGTGGTCGGTGCTGAATTTCAGTTTCTTCCGCACCAACGACATGGCCATCGACCTCAAATCGGTGAACCTCGACGGGGCCGTGCCGCTCATCATGCTCTTTGCCGCTCGCACCGGCAACCACGTGCTGGCTGTGCGCTCAGTGCAGCTCGACGCCCAAGGCCAGCTCCACGAAGTGGCCGATACCACCCGCGCTGCTGGCCCGAAAGCTATCCCCGGTGCCGAGCTCAAGCTACAAGCCCCCGACGGCTCCGAGAAAACCGTCTACTACTTCTCGGCCGACCTCAGCGACTACAAGCTCGCTACCAAAGACGCCCCCCTAAAGTACGTGCGCAGCCTCGGTCCGCTCACTACATACGTGAAATCGGCCACCTACCTCATGCATAAGAGTTATTTCTCTAAAATCCGCAACCTGGTGCTGGAGCGTAGCAACTACCTGCTGCAAGACGATAGCGGTATCTCCATGAA
Organism: Hymenobacter sp.; assembly: GCF_035709525.1. Taxonomy (GTDB): domain Bacteria; phylum Bacteroidota; class Bacteroidia; order Cytophagales; family Hymenobacteraceae; genus Hymenobacter. The sequence continues at coordinate 7,019 of NZ_DASTEP010000041.1, forward strand.
GTATTTCCCGAAGGCTAGCTGGCAATTCACCTACTACGGCACTTACCGCCGCCCCATCAACCTCTTCGCCAAGCAGTACCAGCCTGAACTCACTACCGCCTACCACGACAGCCTGCGCCGCGCCCGCCCGCTGCCCTTCGGCACCGGCTACAACTGGCGCCAAACCGACAGCAACCTGCTGCTGGCCAAGCGCCGCACGCCCATCGGCAAGTAGCTCGGGCTTTGTAGTCCAGGCGCGAGCGTAGCAAGCATCCCGCACAGGCTCAAAACCCACCAGCCAAAATACCAAGAGTAGGGTAGGTGACTCAACAGAGCGGCCTACCCATAACCGAAGAAGGCCGTGATAAAAACTATCACGGCCTTCCTTATTATATACAGTGTGAAAATACCCGCATCTATGAAGCTTATCCTAGTTCTCTTGGCCTTACTAGTAACCGCCCGCGCCCACGCCCAAACCGCCCAATATCCCGATTCGCCCTTCCTCGACAGCCTCCTCCACACTAGCCCGGCGCTCAACAAAGTCCTCAGCCACCCCGCCACCTACCAGCTCCAGCTTATCTACACCCAGATAAACCGCGACGCCCAGAACGTGCCGCACTTCGCTCAGCACACCTACCACCTCAACCCCCGCCAGTATTTCAATCCGGCCAGCCTCGTCAAGCTGCCCGTAGCCCTGCTGGCCCTCGAAAAGCTGCACACCCTGCCCGCATCGGTTACCAGGAGCACGATAATGTCTACTGGGGCCGCTGGCCGCTGCCAAACGCCCGTGCCCTTCGCCACCCCCGCCGACACCAACCGCCAGGCCACCGTCGGCAATTATATAAAGCGAATGCTGCTCGTCAGCGACAACCTCGCCTACAACCGCCTCTACGAGTTTCTGGGCCAAAAAACCATCAACGACCGTCTCCGCCAGCTTGGCTACCCCGGTAGCCGCATCGTGCGCCGCTTCGCCCCCTGCGACACCGCCGCCAACCGCCGTACCAACCCCGTGGCCTTCCACACTCCGGCCGGCGATACCCTCTACAAACAGTCCGCCCAAATCAACCCCCGCACGCCCGCGCCACCGCTGGGTCCCGTTTTCGCCGGCCGTGCCTACAAAGTCGGTACTAAAATCATCCGCCAACCCTACGATTTCACCACCGCCAACAACCTTCCCCTGGCTGATATCACGGCCCTGCTCCAAACCGCACTCTTTCCTGAGTCCCTGCCCGCCGCCCAGCGTCCCCACCTTACGTCCGCCGACCACGCCTTTCTCCGCCAGTACCTCCACCTCACGCCCCACGCCAGTCACTTCACCCCCTACGCCGCTCCCAAGTACTTCGACGCCTATAAAAAGTACCTCTACTACGGCCGCCGCCCCGAGGCCCAGCCCCAGCCCGGCCTCCACATCTTTAACATTGTGGGCATGTCGCACGGATACCTAGCCGATGTCGCCTACTTCGCCGACTCCCTCCACCAGTCCGAATTCCTGCTTAGCGCCGTCCTCTACGCCAACCAAGATGGCATTATCAACGACGCCACCTACGACTACGATACCATTGGCGAGCCCTTCCTGGCCCAGCTAGGCCGGCTTTTCTACCAATACGAAGCCCGCCGCCCCCGCCGCTACCGTCCCAATCTCAGCCTTTTTTTCGAAAAAGACCCCCAACCCTGAATTTTTTCCAAAATCCGCCAGCCGGCTAACCGGCTGACTGCTAACCAACCCCCGAACGCTCGCCTCGCCAAGCGAAGCCAGGTGATACGGCAAAAGCAAACCGCCGGTTGTCAGCACGCCGCCCGCGCCGTACTTTTGCACTCCCAACTCAACCGGATGAGGGCGACAAAAAGAACCAAGAGCCATACACTCGAAAAATTCTTTTGCCAATTCAAAATTTTTTAGCGTACCTTTGCACCCCGTTCCAAAAACGGCTCATCGGAAACGCCGAAGCAGAGGTTGAAAAGCTAAATTTTTTTCGCCTTAAATTTGGAGAGTCAAAAAATAACGCTACCTTTGCACTCCCAAACAGAATAAGGGTTTGGAAATAGCGAAAGTAGATTTTTGGCCGACAGCAAGTTAGCTCATAAAATCAGCTTAATCGAAGCTGATTAGATTTACAAAACAGAACGAGAAAGCTTAAAAACTTCTCCTTTGAATTTTGAAAATCGAAAAAGTTTCTTACCTTTGCAGCACGCTTCAATCGGAAGCTGCGGCAGCAAGCCAAAGATGAAAACATTAAAAATTTTCGCTCTAAAGCTTGCAAAATAAAAAAAGTTTATCGTACCTTTGTAGTCCTAACTAAAACAGGGCGCTGCAAATAGCGAAAAGGGTTTGTAACATAACTCGCCATGTTGCCTCAATTGGAAGCAGCAAACGTTCTTTGAATGACTGGAAAAGACAAATGGTAAGTGTGCTTACGCAAGTAAGCAAAACGTAACATTGAAATTGAACTCGTTAATACGAGTCGGATTAGCACTCGACATCAGCCTAGGTTCGCCTAGGTGTAGGAATATTTTACAATGGAGAGTTTGATCCTGGCTCAGGATGAACGCTAGCGGCAGGCCTAATACATGCAAGTCGAACGGTGGTAGCAATACCATAGTGGCGCACGGGTGCGTAACACGTAACTAACCTACCTATAACTGGGGGATAGCCCGCCGAAAGGCGGATTAATACCGCATAAGCTAAGGTGGCGGCATCGTCTCTTTAGTAAAGATTTATTGGTTATAGATGGGGTTGCGGGTCATTAGCTAGTTGGTAAGGTAACGGCTTACCAAGGCGACGATGACTAGGGGAGCTGAGAGGCTGGTCCCCCACACGGGCACTGAGATACGGGCCCGACTCCTACG
>NZ_DASTEP010000042.1:0-32513 GCF_035709525.1 Hymenobacter sp.
CTCCTTTTCGGAGAGGGGGCCGGGGGGTGAGGCGCCACGCCAGAACAGTACGCTTAGTTTTTGGCTGGCTGCGCTCTGCATGACAAGCGTTTTGGCTGCATGACTTATATCCTGAATCAAATGAAAGAGCAAGCGCAACCCAAGCACATCGGGGCCCCCATGAACCGGGTCGATGGCTTTCAGAAAGTAACCGGCGCGGCCAAATACTCGGCCGAGTACGAGCTGCCCGGCCTAACCTACGGCGTGCTGGTGGGCAGCACCGTGGCCAAGGGCCGCATTACGAGCCTCGACACCAAGGCCGCCGCGGGCGCGCCGGGCGTGCTGGCGGTGGTCACGCACCTCAATTCGCCCAAAGTGCCGGGCTTCACACCCAGCGGCAAAGACCCCTCGCAGCCCCAGACCGTGGGCGGGCGGCTGCAAGTGTTTAAAGACGATAAAATCCGCTTTAGCGACCAGCCTATTGCTCTGGTGGTGGCCGATACGCTAGAGCGCGCCCGCTACGCTGCCCGGCTGGTGAAGGCGCAGTACGCTAAGGAGGCGCACCTGACCAATTTGCTGGAGGCTAAGCCGTTCTTGCCCACCCAGGCCAAGCAAAACCCTAAGTCGCCGATGGCCGACTACCAGCGCGGGCAGGGCGACGCCTACCAGGGCGGCGCGCTGAAGGTGGAGAGCGAGTACATCATCCCGACCGAGATGCACCACCCGATGGAGATGCAGTCCATCACGGCGCACTGGGAGGCGGCCGACCGCCTCACGCTGTACGACAAAACGCAGGGCACGCAGGGCACGCGCCGCGATTTTGCCAAGGAGTGGAACCTGCCCGAGGAAAACGTGAAGGTGGTGGCCACTTTCGTGGGCGGGGCCTTCGGCAACGCCCTGCACAGCTGGCCGCACGAGTCGGCCGCCGTGATAGGGGCCAAGGTGACGGGCCGGCCGGTGAAGCTAATGCTCACCCGCGAGCAGATGTTTACGCTGGTAGGCTACCGGCCCTACACCTGGCAAAAAATCGGGATGAGCGCCACGGCCGATGGTAAAATCACGGCCATCACGCACGAAAGCATAGGGCAAACCTCAAGCTACGAGGAGTTTACCGAATCGACGCTGGCCCAGACGCGCATGATGTACCAGTCGCCCAACCTGGCCACGCGCTACCGCATCGCGGCCGTGGACGTGAGCACGCCCATCTGGATGCGCGGCCCCGGCGAGGCCACCGGCGCGTTTGCCTTGGAGTCGGCGATGGACGAAATGGCCTACCTGCTCAAGCTCGACCCGCTCGACTTTCGCCTGCGCAACTACACCGACCAGGACCCCGAAAAGAACCGCCCCTGGAGCACTAAGTTCCTGAAAGAGTGCTACCAGGCCGGGGCCGACCGCATTGGCTGGCGCAAGCGGCAGCTCCAGCCCGGCGCGCTGCGCGAGGGCGATTGGCTCGTGGGCTACGGCATGGGCGTGGGCACGTTTGGGGCGCACCGGGGCGCGGCCCAGGTGAGCGCCCGCCTGCTGCCCAACGGCCGCGTGCTGCTGCAATGCGCCACCACCGACATCGGCCCCGGCACGGGCACGGCCATGACCCAAATCGCGGCCGATACGCTGGGCCTCGACCCGGCGCGCATCACCTTCGAGCTGGGCCAGTCGGGCTTCCCCAAAGCCGGCTCGCAGGGCGGCTCCTCCACCGTAAACACCGTAGGCCAGGCCGTGCAGGACGCCAGCCGCGCCCTGCTCGACAAGCTGCGCCAGCAGGCCACGGCCGGTAATGCCGCCTTCGGCACCGCCGCGCCGGCCGACGTGGTTTTCACCGATAAACACCTATCTATAAAAGGTAACGAAGTGGCTCGCGTGGCCTACGCCGACCTGCTACGCCAGCCCGATGCGGGCTTCGTGGTAGTAGAGTCGAAGCCCGACGGGGCCGACCAGCAGAAGTACTCGATGTACTCGTTTTCGGTGCATTTTGCCGAGGTGGCGGTGCACGCGCTCACCGGCGAGGTGCGCGTGCGCAAGCTCGTATCGTGCGCCGACGCGGGTACCATCGTAAACGAAAAAACCGCCGCCAACCAGATGAAGGGCGGCGCGGTGGGCGGCATCGGTATGGCCCTGATGGAGCATGCCATCATCGACGACCGCTACGGCCGCTACGTCACCAAGGATTTTGCCGACTACCACGTGCCCGTGCACGCCGACGCGCCCGCCGTGGAGGTGTACTTCGTGAACCAGCCCGACCCGCATGTGAACGCGCTCGGCACCAAAGGCATCGGCGAAATCGCGACCATCGGCGTGGCCCCCGCCATTGCCAACGCCGTGTTCAACGCCACCGGCAAGCGCGTGCGCGAGCTGCCCATCACGCCCGATAAGCTGGTGTAGAGTAGGCGGTTGCGCGGACTCTGTAGTCTGCGTGCGTCCGGTTCGCTCCCCAACGCCCGCGGACTATAAAGTCCGCGCAACTGCGCCCATTAACTCAAAAATCTGCCCGCCCGCTCAGCCATTTTCGAGCCACTGCCGTATAGCGGCCACAAGGATTCACACCTTTTTTCACAGTTCTACGACCATGAACACCAAGCTTTTTTTCGCTACTGCCGCGCTGTTTGCCGCCACCGCTACCACCGCCTTCGCCCAAACCGGCCTCGAAGACGACAAAACCAAAACGACCGTCGATGGCATGAAAACCAAGACCAAGACGGCCAAGGATGGCAAGATGAAAGTGAAAGGCAAGGACGACGCCGGCAACGAGATGAAAGCCACCACCAAGCCCTACAAAGGCAAGATGGCCAAGCGCATGAACGGTGAAATGTCGGGCGACATGAAAGGCCACAAAGGCATGAAACACCACAAGGGCATGAAAGGCGATACGACCCGCATGGGCGGCATGTAAGGCGTTGTCTGTCTTATATAATTGCAAAAGCCAGCCCGTCAGGGCTGGCTTTTTTGTGTGTAATGAGTCTGTTCAGATTAGAAAATTCGGTCATGCAGAGCGCAGCGAAGCATCTCGCGTGGTGCAGTAAAATCATGCGTTATTGATTATGGGGTATAAACCCTAGCGCTAGAAATTACTGCGCCACGCGAGATGCTTCGCTGCGCTCTGCATGACTAAAAGCCACCGCCATGACTTCCCACCCAACGCTACCTTCGCCCGGCCATGATGCGACTCGCCGTTGATATTGTTTTATTCGGGTACGCCGAGCAGCAGTTGCACCTGTTGCTCATCCGGCGCAAGTACACGCCCATTGCCTGGGCCTTGCCGGGCGGCTTTGTGCTGGAGGACGAAGACCTCGACACCGCCGTGGCCCGCGAACTGCGCGAAGAAGCCGGCGTGGCCGACGTGTACCTGGAGCAGCTCTACACCTTCGGAGCGGTAGCCCGCGACCCGCGCCGCCGCGTGGTGAGCGTGGCATATTATGGACTGGTGAAGCCCGAAAAATTCACCCTCGCGGCTACTACCGACAGTGAAGAAGCCAAGTGGTTTCGCTTCGACCACCTGCCCGAAGTAGCCTTCGACCACGCCGACATTATTCGGGTAGCGCACCAGCGGCTGCGCGCCAAGGTCACGTACCAGCCGGTTGGCTTCGAGCTACTGCCCGACAAGTTTCTGTTTTCCGACTTGCAGCGCCTCTACGAAACGCTGCTGGGCCGCGAGCTCGACCGCCGCAATTTTCGGAAGAAAATCCTGTCTTTCGGCATCGTGGAAGAAACGGGGGAGAAGCAGCAAAACGTGGCCCACCGGGCGGGTAGCCTGTTCCGCTTCAACAAGGCGCGGTATGAGGAGATGGTGCGGTCGGGTTTTTATTTTGAGCTGTAAAACAGTGGGTTGAAAAATAATTGCTGCGAATTGAAAATTTATAAGCACCTTTGTGTAAAATATACGTTAAGTCATTCGAGCAGCTTAGTTAAATGGCTGCCACCCCGCTTATGAAAACCCGCATTGGCGTACTTATCGGCCGGTTTCAGGTGCCGCGCCTGGCCTTGCACCCCGGCTACCGGGCGCTGCTCGCCCACGTAGCCCGCGAAAACGACGCGGTGCTGGTCGTGCTAGGGGAGGCCCAGCGCCCCGACCAGCGTAACCCGCTCTCGTTCCGGCACCGGTGGGCCATGTTTGCCGAAGAATACCCCGCCTTTCAGGTGCTGCCGCTGCCCGACGAGCCCAGCGATGCCGACTGGGTGCGCCACCTCGATGCGCTCATTACTAGCGCAGTAGGAGCGGAACCGGCCACGGTGCAGCTCTACGGTGGTCGGGGCAGCTTTCTGGAAACCTACCACCGCCACGGCGGGCAGTTTGCCACCGCCGCGCTGCCCGACCTCATCAGCCCGGCGCACTGCGCCACCGACATTCGCCGCCGCATCGGGCAGGAGCAGCGCAGCTCGGTGGGTATCCGCACCGGGCTCATTCAGGCCTGGGAGCCTGTAACGTAAGCTTTAGCTTGCGTAGCGGCCGGGTACGACCGCCACGCAAGCTAAAGCTTACGCTACACTCATTGTTCAGTATCATTGCCTTATAGCCTCGTCATGGAAACTCTCACCGCTCCCGACCAAACCGCCCTCATCGCCCAGCTGCAAGCGCAGCTAACCCACCTCCAGCAAGCCCAAACGCAGCGCCCCAATATCCTGTTGCTGTCGGATGCCTACAAGTACTCGCACGCCAAGTTCTACGAGCCGGGCACCACGCGCATCTACTCGTACCTGGAGTCGCGCGGGCACCGCGACAAGACGTTTGAGGCGACGGTAGTGGCTGGCTATCAGTATTTATTGAAGAAATACCTGAGCGGCCCACTCTTCACGCAGGAGGAATTGGACTACGCCGCTGACCACCTGAAAGGAGTTTTCGGGCGAGATGACGTGTTCGACAAAGCCCGCTTTCAGCAGTGGCTCGATGAATATGACGCCGTGGCCCCGGTCCGCATCCGGGCGGTGCCGGAGGGCACGGTAGTAGGCACCCGCAACGTGCTGATGACCATCGAAAACATCGACGACCGCTATTTCTGGTTGCCCAACTTTCTGGAAACGTTGCTCTTACAGGTGTGGTACCCCATCACGGTGGCCACGCTGTCGCGGGAGGTGAAGAAGGTGGTGCGCCACTACTTCGACCTGACTTCGGACGCCACGAACCTTGATTTTCAGCTCAATGACTTCGGATTTCGGGGCGTGTCGAGCGTCGAGTCGGCCCAGATTGGCGGCATGGCCCACCTCATTAGCTGGCTGGGCTCCGACAATACCACGGCCGCCGAAATGATACGGCGCTACTACAATACCAGCGAGGTATTTGCCAAGTCCATCCCCGCCACCGAGCACAGCATCATGACGCAAGGTGGTGAAAATGGGGAGTTTGAGGTGATAAAGCGGGTGCTGCGCACCTATCCCACGGGGCCGGTGGCCTGCGTCTGCGACTCGTTTAATATCCTGCGGGCCGTGCGCTACATCGGCACCGAGCTCAAGGCCGACGTGCTGGCCCGGCAGGGTACGCTCGTCATTCGGCCCGACAGCGGCGACATTATCAAAACGCTCGAAGCCATCTTCGATATTCTCTTCGAATGCTTTGGCTACGAGCTCAGTAGCAAAGGCTACAAGGTGCTGCCGCCGCAGGTGCGCGTCATTCAGGGCGATGGCGTCAACTACGACTCCATCAAGCACATGTACGAGGTGCTGGCCGCCCGCGGCATCGCCGCCGAAAACCTGCTGCTCGGCATGGGCGGCCGCCTGCTGCAAGCCGGCATCGACCGCGACACGTTCAATTTTGCCTTCAAAGCCAGCTACACTGAGGTGGCCGGCGAGCGCCGCGACGTAGTAAAGTCGCCCACCGAGCTCGACGCCCAGGGTAACCCCCAAAATTCAACCAAGCAATCAAAAAAAGGCCGCCTGAAGCTGGTGAAAACGGCCGACGGCTACCGCACGCTGACGTCGGGCGACGCGGGCTTTGCCGATGCGCACGATGAGTTGGTGACGGTGTACGAGTGGGGTAAGATGGTGCAGGAGAGTACGTTTGAGGAGGTGCGGGAGCGGGCGCAGCTGTAGTACACATATTTAATACGCTAATGGCTATGTCCAGCAACAGGTATAATTTTCCGATTATAGCAACTTTAGGAATTACTGTCACCTACGGCGGAGTTCTTGTAATAGTAGTCTCTTCACTAGCTGGTCAATGGTCAGGTCAGGCATCACTTATAGTATTTTACCTAGTAGTTATTGCTCCCATTGTCATGGGCATCATTGCGTATAAAAATCGTGTATTCAGGAATACAGCCACTCATCGCAGGTGGATATTTTACGCTAGCGCGCTCTATCTTATTATTGTGCCTTTAGCAGGCGCGTTGCTTGTTCTACTTGGGCAGTACGCGCGCAAAACCTAGCTGAATGTGAATGCTCCCGGTTTCTTATAGTTAAGTAGCGAGTAGCAGCGTTCCCAACGATTACCCATCGTTCGCTCAAGTACCTTTGCCCCATGCTCACCGCCCCGCCCGAAACCAACCCGCTCGCGCTGCTGCGCCAGCACTGGGGGCATCAGCAGTTTCGGCCGGGGCAGGAGGAAATTATTAACGCGGTGCTGGCCGGGCGCGATGCGCTGGCATTGCTGCCCACCGGCGGCGGCAAAAGCATCTGCTTCCAGGTGCCCGCGCTGGCGCGGCCGGGCATCTGCATCGTGGTGTCGCCGCTCATCGCGCTCATGCGCGACCAGGTCGAAAACCTGCGCAAGCGCGGGCTAAAAGCCGAGGCCGTATACGCGGGCATGAGCCACCAGGAAATCGACCAGACGCTCGATAACTGCGTGTATAGCAAGGAAATAAAATTCTTGTACGTGTCGCCCGAGCGGCTGCTCACCGACCTGTTTCGGGCGCGGCTGGCGCGCATGAACGTGGGGCTGCTGGCCATTGACGAGGCGCACTGCCTCTCGCAGTGGGGCTACGATTTTCGGCCGCCCTACCTGCGCATTGCCGAATTGCGGGCGCTGCTGCCGGCCACCGTGCCGTGCATCGCGCTCACGGCCACGGCCACCGGGCAGGTGCGGCAGGATATCGTGGAGAAGCTCAGCTTCCGGCCCGGCTACGGCATTTTCACCCAGAGCTTTGCCCGCGCCAAGCTCTCGTATTCGGTCCTCCAAACCGAGGACAAGCTGCGACGCTTGCTCGAAGTGCTGCGCGGCATCGGCACCCAAAAAACCGGCATTGTGTACGCCCGCACCCGCCGTCAGGCCGAAGACACCGCTGCGTGGCTGGTGCAGCAAAAGCTACCCGCCGCCGCCTACCACGCCGGCCTGCCCGCCGAGCAGCGCACCCGCGTGCAGCAAGCCTGGCTCACCGACAAAACGCGCATTATCGTGGCTACCAATGCCTTTGGTATGGGCATCGACAAGCCCGATGTGCGCGCCGTCATCCACCTCGACGCGCCGGCTACCCTCGAAGCCTACTACCAGGAGGCCGGCCGCGCCGGGCGCGACGGCCTCTACGCCTTCGCCGTGCTGCTGAGCGGCCCGCCAGATGCCGACGGTTTGCGTAGGCAAGCTCAGCTGGCCCACCCGCCGCCCGACGTGGTGCGCCGCGTGTACCAGGCGCTGGCCAACTACTCGCGCACCGCCGTGGGCGGCGGCGAGCTGGTAGCGTTCGATTTCGACCTTGGCCTGTTCGCCGAAACCTACCGCCTCAAGGCCGTCGATGCCCACCACGCCCTCAAGATGCTGGAGCAGCAGGGCTTCGTGCAGGTGACGGAGGCCGTGAACCAGCCGGCCCGCGTGCAGCTCATTAGCAATCAGCAGGATTTATATCAATTCCAAGTAGCTAATGCCCAGCACGATTTGCTGATAAAAGCGCTGCTGCGCATGTACGGCGGCGAGCTGTTCGTGGGCTTCCAGGCCATTTCGGAAAGCGCCCTGAGCCGCCACCTGCGCCAGAGCACTACCGACGTGGTGCGCCAGCTGCGCTACCTGCACACGGCCGGCGTGCTGCACTACCAGCCCCGGCGCGAGCTGCCGCAGGCCATGTTTACCACGCCCCGCTACGACGCGCCCCAACTGCCGCTCGACGAGCGCCGCCTAAAAGCCGCCCGCCAGCTCACCGAGCAGCAAACCACCGCCGTAGTCGAGTACGCGGCCAGCACCACGCGCTGCCGCCAGCAGCTGCTACTCGACTACTTCGCCGAGCCCGACGCGCCCGCCTGCGGCGTATGCGACATCTGCCTGGCCCACAAAAAAGCCCGGCAAGTGCCCGTAGACACTGCCGGGCTGCAAGCCGGTTTGCTGGAGCTGGTGCGCGCCGCACCGCTGCTGCCGCGCGAGGTAGTGGCGCGCTACGCGGGCACCGAGGCCGCTACCGTAACTACCGCGCTGCGGGCGCTGGTGGAGCTGGGCAAGCTGGCCTACGCGCCCGACGGGCGGCTGCGCGCGGCGTAGCGCCAAGCTCCAGCTTGGCGAACGAGCGCAGCGAGTACCTGCACTCGCCAACGTTTGTCAGCGCGGCTGCTCGCTACGCTCGCTCGCCAAGCTGGAGCTTGACGTTACTGTGCCTGATATGCCAGCATGCCGCCTTCCAGGTTGCGCACGTTGGTGAAGCCCTGCTGCGTCAGAAATGCCTTGGCCGTGGCCGAGCGCGCGCCGCTGCGGCACTGTACGATAACTTCCTGGTCTTTCAAATCTTCCAGCTCATCGAGCTGCGCGGGCAGGTTGCCGAGCGGGATATTTTTGCTGCCGGGAATGTGGCTTTCCTCGGCTTCCCACAGCTCGCGCACGTCGATGATGGTAGGGGTTTCGCCGGCTTGCAGGCGTTGCTTGAGGTCGGGGGCGGTGATGTCGGCCATGAAAGATGATTAAAGGGTAAAATCAGTAGGGGGAAGATTAGCTAAATCCTGCAAATCCTGGGGCCGGCTGGTGGCTGTCTTGGCTTTGCGTAAAGCGGCCAGATTGATGTAGCGAACGGGTACGCCGCTTTGCTCAACCAGAAGCGCATCGGTAGCGCATTCCTCAAACGTAACGCCTAAAAGCTGGGTCATGAGGTCAATCCAGACCTCATTGCGGCTGAAAGACAGAAAATTAGGCGTGGTAGTGAAGTCTGGTTCCTCAAACTCGCCTTGGACGAAGCCATAGCGCCCGAGTGCCCGCACCACGCGGGCAGCGTTTTCGGCCGTGGGCTGCACCAGGATGTCAATGTCGCCAGTGGTGCGCGGAAAGCCGTGCGCGATTACCGCGTAGCCGCCAACCACCACATACTCAACGCGCTCGGCGTGGAACAGGCGTAGCAGATTTAAGTACTCGCTCTCCATAAGTCAAGGCGGGGTTGGCGGGGTTGGCGGCGTACAGCTGCCGCGCCTGGGCAATGAGCCGGGCGGCGGCGGCCAGACGCTCCTGCGGCGTTTTGGCCCACCAGTACTGCCGTTGGACGGCATCCACGTCGGCCTTATTTTGCGACTTGATAATTAGCATAATGTGCTTAGTGGCAATTACTCCAGCACCAGCCGGCGCGTGGCCGTGCTGCCATCGGGCAGCGCCAGCTGCACCAGGTACACGCCGCCCGGCAGGCGGGCGGGTAGGCGCAGTGTCGGCTGGCCCGCCTCAGCAGCGGGCTGCTGCCACACGGGCCGCCCCAGCACATCGAGCAGGGTAGCCTGGCGGAAGGCAGGCCCCTCGACCAGCACGGCCGTGCTGGCCGGCGCGGGGTTGGGGTAGAGCGCGAAGGCCGCCGAGATGGCCTGCTGGCCGCGGGTAGCCAGGCTGGTTTGGTTCATCACGGCGCGCAGCAGGGGCGCGCCGGGCGTGCCGAGCGTCACGGCGCGCCAGGGGTCGCTGCTGGCCGCGCCTAGCGTGTTCGAAAACAGCGTATTAGCCGGCAGCTGGTTGTTGAGGTCGAGGCCGTAGTTCAGAAACTGCCCGGTCGAAGCCTGCCCATAGCCTATGTAAAACCGCCCCGATACGGGCACCGGCGTCGTAAACGGGATGGTCTGAAAGGCTGGGCCGGCGGTGGGGGAATTAGCAAGGGTAGCTGTGGCCGTGGCCAAGGGCGTGTTGGCGGGCTTGCCGTTGTTGTCGGCCCACACCGCCACCGTGATGGGGCGCGGCTGGTTGTTTTCGCCGCCGTTGGCCACCGTCGTGTTGTTGAAAATCGGGAGTACCTGCACCGCCCGCACGTAGTCGGCTTGGTTGGTGGTAAATGCCAGCGCTACGTAGCTGAACGGGTTGGTGCTGCTGGCCGCCAGCCCCACGATAAACTCGGGCGTACCGTCGTCGTAGGCGTAGTAATTAGCTAGTTCCACGTCGCGGCTGAGCGTGTCGTTGGGCAGCGTCAGCGGGTTGGTTTCGTTGGTGGTGAGGGCTAGCCGGTAGCGCAGGCGCTTGGTGGCGGGGCTGTTGGGTAGCGGCGCGGTGGCCGCGCTACCCGTGATTACCTCCTGCCGCGCCGCCGCCACGATGGGCCGCCCGCCCGTGAGCCAGGTCGCGCTGAAGCCGCTGCTGCCCAGGTCGCGCACCGTACCCTGCCAGCTGATGGGCGTGGGCGTCTGGCCGGTGTTGGTGAGGCTGTTAACCGTGGCCGTCAGGCTCGTGCTGAGCGGGGCGGTAGTGGCGGCGTTGTACTGCCACACCGGCAGCGAGGTGTACGGAGCAAGCGGGCTGCTCAGCCCCCGGCTGGTGGCAATGTCCTGAAAGGTAGTATCGTTGGCCGCCCGGTTGTTGTTGAGGTAGATGTAATCCAACCCGAAAACGTCGGTATTCTGGGTGCGGCTGCCGCTGGCCCGGAACCGAAATCGGAAAGCGCTGTGCAGGTAGGCTGAGCTCAGGGCAAAAATCTGCTGCTTGAACTTGGTGCTGCTGCCCCGGCTGGTATAGGTCCAGGCCGATTGCCAGATGCCCGAGTTGTCGAGCAGCTCCAGCGTCAGGTTGGTGGGCGAGCTGTTGGCGCTGTTGGTGGGTGCGCCCACCACGCCGCCCGCCTGCCAGGCAAAGCTCAGGCGCACATTGCTGTTCGCCGTAAACCCCGACAGGTCAATGACCTGTGAAGTCAGCGTGTCAATTTGCCCGTACGATACGGGCAGGTTCGACACGTAGGGCAGGCCGTTGGCGCGCAGGCCATCGAGGGTGGCCGTGCCCCGCGTGAGGGGCTCCACGGCCAGGCGGTTGCTCACGTAGGCACCACCGCCCGCGTAGTGGATGGTAGCACCCAGGTTGGGGTAGGCGGTAGTGGCGGCCTGCCAGCGCGTAGCGTTGGGCGTGCCCTCCAGCGGCGAGGTAAAGTCCTCAAAAAACGGCAGCGTCAGGGCCGTGGTGCGCTGGGTTGGGTTGGCGGCAGGCGCGGCGGTAGCCGCCCGCGCCGGGTCGGCGGGCAAGGGGCCCGTCACGAGCTGGGCCGCCGCCGCGAAGGGCAGCAGCGCCGGCAGGGCAAGAAAGCGGAGCAGTAGTTTCATACGGTAGCGATTAGCGGAAAGCTACTGGCCCGTAGCTTCTTGGGTAGAACAAGCTGACAACGAAAAAAAGTGGCCAACAGCTATCAGCCAGTAGCTAACAGCCCATGAAAACTACTCGGCAATCCACAAATCCATAAGCTGGCCGGTGCGGATAGTCGCCCCCGGCACCGGGCGCTGGCGCACCACCGTGCCCGGCGTCTGGCCGGTTTCGGCGGCTTGCTTGAAGACCTCGCCCACTTGCAGGCCCTGGCCGGCGAGCAGCGTGCGGGCCTCGTCCTCGGGCATGTTCACGAGCGTCGGAATCGGGAATTCCTGGTTGCCCTGGCCGTCGCCGACAATCAAATCGACCTTGGTGCCCTTGGCGATGGGCGCGCCGGGCGCAATGTCCTGGCCGTTTACCTGCTGCTTGAGCACTTGATTCTGAGCCAAATCGGGCACAAGCTTTATCTGGCCGATTTCAAGGTCGTAGCTCTTCAAAATCAGCTGCGCCACTTTGGCCGAGCCCTCGGTCAGCTTGGGCATCTTGATGACCGGCGGGCGGCTCATGGCCACCGAAATGTAGATTTTGCGGCCTTCCTTCACTTTTTCGCCGGGCGCGGGCTCCTGCGTCAGCACCGTCAGCGGCCGGGTGCCGGCCGAGTAGCTGCTGTCATCCACGAAATACGCCAGGTTGCGCTCGTCGAGGTAGTTTTCCAGCTCTCCCAGGTTCATGCCCGTGATTTTGGGCACCACGATGGTTTCGCCGTGGTGGGTAGTGAGGGGCAGGTATACGTAGAAAAAGCCCAGCACCAGCCCCGCCGCCAGCAACCCAATGACGGCCAAGTGTTTGAAAACGTCGAACCAGGTATCCGATTTAAAAAAAGACATGTAGGGTAAGCTTTAGCTTGCCAGAAAGAATGTGCGGTAAGCTTTAGCTTGCCGTAAAAAAAGCGGTGCATAGGCAAGCTAAAGCTTACCCTACAACCCGTTCGTTCCGCTGTTTCCCGAAATCCAGAATCCTATCAATAAACTGATAGGGGGTGTAGCCCGCCAGCGCCGTTTGGTGGAAAATGCACGTCGCGGGCGTCATGCCCGGCAGCGAATTCACCTCAATAATAAGCACCTCGACCGCGCCGTTCTGCCGCACCCGCACGAAGGCATCGATGCGGGCGTAGCCTTCAATGTGCAGAATTTCCGCTACTTGCCGCAGCGTGCGTTTCACTTTCTCGCTGATGCGCTGGCGCTCGGCGGGCTCCGGCGCGTAGCGGGCAGGCGTGATGTTCTGGCCTTCGCCGGCCAGGAATTTCTCTTCCAGACTCAGCACTTCGCCGGTAGCCAGGGCCTCGCTAGCCTCGAAAACCTCGATTTGCAGCGCGCCCGTTGAGTCATACGATGTCAACAGCCCGCCCGTGATTTCGAGGAAGTGCGCCGCGCCCTCCGGCCCGATGAGCGTTTCTACCAAAAAGGCGTCTTTCTGCGGAAATTCCTCCTTGAAGCCCAGGTGCAGCACCTCGGCCGGGCCGGCGAGCAGCGGCTCCGCATCGCGGAAAATCTGCTGGCTGAAGGCTTCCAGCTCGGCGCGGCTCTTCACCTTTTTCACCGCTGAGGAGCAGCCATCGTCGGCGGGCTTGGCGATGAAGGGGTAGCCAAACTCGGCCTCCAGGCTGCGGTAGAAGGCCTCGGGGTCGGCTTGCCATTCGAGGCGGGTGGCGAGGCGGTGCTCGGCCACGCGCAGGCCGGCCTCGCGCAGGCGGCGGTTGGTTTCGAATTTGTTGATGGTCACGGCCGAGCTGGCCGCGCCCGAGCCGTTGTAGGGCAGGTGGTATTTCTCCAATTCCTGCTGCAAGGCACCATCTTCGCCGGGCCGGCCGTGCAGGGCAATGAATACCTCGTCGGCCTTTTCGGCCAGCTCCGCGAAGCTTAGGCGGCGCGGCGCGGCCACCGGCTGCCCCGCGTAGGTGCCCGTGATGCCCGCCGCCTCCTGCCGGATGCGCGCCAGCACCGGGTGCGCCGCGTGCCCGGCCTCGGCTTGCTCGATTTTCTCGCGGATGTCGTCGGCGTTGTCCTTGAGCATCACGTTAATGGGTAGCTCGTAGAGGCGAAACTCCTCGGCGCTGCCGGTCAGGAAAACCGGGATGGGCCGGTACTTGGTGCTGCTGCTCAGCTTCTCGTAGATGTTGCGCCCGCTCTCCACCGAGATGTGCCGCTCCGACGAGTAGCCGCCCATAATGACGGCCACGCGGATGCGCTCGTCGGTGCTGCCGTGGCGGCCGATGATGGCGGCGTCCAGGGCTTCCAGCTGCGCGCTCAGCTGCACCGGCTTCATACCGGCGCGCCGGCGGGCGGCCAGCGAGGTGCGGATGATATAAGTCAGAAACTGGCTGGGATTCAGGCCAATCTCGGCCGCCTGGTGGAAGAAGAACGACGCCGGTAGCATGCCGCTCGTCGTGTTGGGGTCGTTCAAAAAGATAGTGCCATCTTCCTGAATAAAGCCGTCCAACCGCGCGTACACCTCGAAGCCGAAGGTGCTGAACATCTTCTGCGCCTCTTGCCGGATGCGCTCGATGTCGGCCTCGGGCAGGTCGATGGGCGTGACTTTGCGGGCCAGGCCGGGCAGGTACTTGGCGCGGTAGTCGAATACTTCGCTGCCCTTCACAATCTCGGTCGGCGGTAACGCCAGCGGCTGGCCATTTTCGTCTTCGACCACGATGCAGCTGAACTCGCGGCCGGCTACGAATTGCTCGATGAGGACTTGGGTTTCGCCGGTGAGGCTGTGAATGGTGGTTGTATCGGCCCCCCAATAGAAATTCTCCTCGATAATGTCGAGCAATGTTTCTGGGTGAGAGATACTAGGTTCTAACGCCGCAGGATTTACAATCATTGAGAGTAATCCTACGCCTCTCACTGGTAGTCCGATACCTTCTCTGATATCAGTTAATTGACGTACTAACGCGCGCTTCCCTTCGTCACTTAATGCTTCCCACTCATTACGGCTGATAGTGCGCCGAAATAGCGCCCGCTCCACAGCCGTTTTAAACTGGGCAGGGTCTTCCTCGCGCACGATACCGATGCCAATGCTGCTGCCTTGGTGAGGGGCCTTGAGTACAAGCGGCAAACCCAATTCGCGGCCCAGCATCGAGAGTAGCACGGCGGTGCCAGCGGTGCCCCAGTCAGTGGCCGTCAACACGTAAAAGTCAGGTGTGGCCAAGCCGGTGGCTTGCATCAGCCGCTTCTGCGCGATTTTGTCGATGCCCAGCGCCGAGGGCAGAATGCCCGAGCCCGAGTAGGGAATGCCCACCCACTCCAGCAGGCCCTGAATGGCCCCATCTTCGCCGCCCGGCCCGTGCAGGGCCAGGAAGGCAAAATCCATGAGCTTGGGTAGCTCGCTGGCTTCCACGCGGCGGCCGACGTGGCCGATGAGGTCGTTGAGGGCCGCGTCGGTCAGTTCGCCCAGGTTTTCGAGGTAGAGCTGCCAGGGGTGGCGGCTGGCGGGCAGCGCAACGGCCGGCGGGTAGAAGTCGCGGATGGTGCCCTTGTACAGGTATTGCCAGTCGAGCAAAATAAAATGCCCCTGGCTATCCACAAAAACGGGCACCGGCTGAAACAGGCCCTTGTCGAGGTTATCGAAAACGGTGCGCCCACCGGCAAAGGAAATTTCGCGCTCGCGCGAGGTGCCTCCGAAGAAAATGCCAACTTTCATAAGTGCGGCAAAGGTAAGGCAGGGTGGGGCTGGCGGCTGAACTAACGCGGGGCACCTCCCCCCCCGGCCCCCTCTCCTTAGGGAGAGGGGGAGCCAGCCAGTAGTTAGGAGTGTTGAGTGATGAGTTTTGAGTTGATAGAACGGTTACCTCTTAACTCAACACTCTTAACTCAAATCAGGCTCCCCCTCTCCCCAAGGAGAGGGGGCCGGGGGGGGAGGTTGCCCGCGTCAGTTCAGCCGCCAAGTCCGCCACCAGCGCTGCATCCGTTTCCCAGCGCGCTGCCGCAAACAAGCCCGCCGCCGGCTCGGGCGGCACGGTGCGCTTGGCGCTGGCGTGAAACTCCTGCGCGCCCGTGCGAGTGGCCAGCGCCCGCACATTGCCCGCCGTAATGCCCGCGCCGGGCATGACGCGGATGCGCCCGGCCGCCTGCGCCACCAGCGCGGCGAGCTGCGCCTGGCCAGCCTCGGCGGTGGGCTGGCCGCCCGAGGTCAGCAGCCGCTGGCAGCCCAGCGCGATAACGTCTTCCAGCGCCTGCGGCTGGTTGGGGCAGGCATCGAAGGCGCGGTGGAAGGTGATTTCCAGTGGCCCGGCTGCCTCAATCAATTTCTGGCAAGCGGCTTGGTCTACGCGGCCGGCCGCGTCGAGTGCGCCCAGTACCACGCCCGCGCAGCCCAGCTCGCGGCACGCCACAATGTCGTCGCGCATGATGGCCAGCTCGTTGGCATCGTACACAAAGCCGCCCGGCCGGGGCCGAATTAGCACGAACACTGGCAAGCTAACCTGCGCCCGCACCTGTCGGATGAGGCCGTAGGAGGGCGTAATGCCACCCTGCTCCAGGTTTTGGCACAGCTCGATGCGGTGTGCGCCGCCCGCCTGCGCGGCCAAAGCCGAAGCCAGCGAGGCGGCGCAGATTTCCAGCGCGTAGCTCATTTCAGCAGGAACTCGGCGTCGACCAGGCGCGGGGTGTCGGTGGTGCTCAGGGCGTAGTTGAAGCCTTTTTGGAGGGCGTAGGAGCCGGCTTCACCCTTGGCATTCAGGGCAATAAAGCAGACCTGAATATCCTTGGCCTTGGCGCCTTTGATGGCGGCAATGCGCTCGACGGCCTCTTTGCAGGCGGCCTGCGGCGAACGGCCCTGGCGCATGAGCTCCACCACGGTGTGCGCCCCGGCCATGCGAATAATGTCCTCGCCCTGCCCGGTGGCCGCCGCCGCGCCCACGGCCGGGTCCACAAACAGCCCGGAGCCGATGATGGGCGAGTCGCCCAGCCGGCCGCGCATCTTGAAGGCCATGCCGCTGGTGGTGCAGCTGCCGCTGAGGCGGCCCTGCGCATCCATCGCCAGCATGGCGATGGTGTCGTGGTTGGGGGCACCGCCGGCCGGGCCTACGGCCCGGCGGCCCGAGTTTTCGACGTTGATAACGGGCTTGTACTGGCTGGTTTTGAGCCACTCGCGGTATTCTTTTTCGGCATCGGCGCTGAGCTTGGCGGACTCCAGCGGAAAGCCCTGGGCCAGGGCAAATTGCTGCGCGCCCTCGCCCACGAGCATCACATGGGGTGTTTTTTCCATCACGCGGCGGGCCACGCTGATGGGGTGCTTGATGCGCTCGAGCGCGGCCACGCTGCCGCAGTCGAAGCGCTCGTTCATGATGCAGGCGTCGAGGGTCACGTGGCCGTCGCGGTCGGGGCGGGCACCCAGGCCCACGCAGCAGTTTTGCTCGTTTTCGGTTACCATCACGCCGGCCTCCACGGCGTCGAGGGCGTAGCCGCCGGGGCCGAGTATTTTCCAAGCGCCGCGGTTGGCGTTGAGGCCGGCGTCCCAGGTCGAAATAACGATGGGCCGGCCGGCGGCCGGGGCGGCGGGCAGGGCTACGGCGGCGAGTGGGGCGGCGGCCAGCCCGGCTAGGCCCGCGGCGGAGGTGTGGAGAAACTTGCGGCGTGAGGACATAAGGCGGAAGTTGTTTGGGGCAAAAGTAACGGCGGCCGTGCGGTAAGCTTTAGCTTGCCGTAAGAGGGGAAAGTAGCGCAGCTACCCGGCAAGCCAACGCTTACCGGATAGCGCGCCCCGCGTACTTTCGCGGCCTGTGTTGCTTGGTGCCGCCTACAACCAGCCGGCCACTTTTGCGGTAAGCATACGACCCTTTTTTAACTCAATTCTTTCTCACTTTTCACTTCATCACCCCCTCACCTCCAAGTGAACACGCTCGATAAATTCAACTTTGCCGGCCACCGCGCCGTGGTGCGCGTCGATTTCAACGTGCCGCTCGATAAAGACCTGCACATCACCGACGATACCCGCATTCGGGCGGCCACGCCCACCATCAAAAAAATCCTCGGCGACGGCGGCTCAGTAGTGCTGCTTTCGCACCTGGGCCGGCCCAAAGGCGGCTACGAAAAGAAATATTCGCTCGAAAGCCTCGTGCTGCGCCTCCAGCAGGAGTACGGCCAAGAGGTAATCTGGGGGGGCGATGTGCTCGGCGACGAGGCGCTGGCCAAAGCCCAGGCGCTACAGCCCAGCCAAGTGCTGCTGCTCGACAACGTGCGCTTTCACAAAGAGGAAGAGGCTGGCGATGAGAATTTTGCCAACCGCCTCGCGCAGTTTGGCGATGTGTACGTGAATGATGCCTTCGGCGCGGCGCACCGCCGCCACGCTTCCACGGCCGTGATGGCGCACGCTTTCGCTCCCGAAAACCGGGTGGGCGGCTACCTGCTGCAAGGCGAGCTGGACAATGCCCAAAAGGTGCTCGACAACCCCGAGCGGCCATTTACGGCCATCATGGGCGGGGCTAAAATCTCGGATAAAATCCTCATTATCGAGCAGCTGCTCGACAAAGTGGACAACTTGCTCATCGGCGGGGGCATGGCCTACACCTTTGCCGTGGCGCAGGGCGGCCACGTGGGCAGCTCGCTGCTGGAGGCCGACAAAGTGGAGCTGGCCAAGCAGCTGATAGCGAAAGCCAAGGAAAAAGGCGTGAACCTGATGCTGCCCGGCGACAGCGTCATTGCCAACAAATTTGCCAACGATGCCGACGTGGACGTGGCCTCCAACCTGGCCATCCCCAACACCTGGATGGGCCTCGACCTCGGCCCCGATGCCCGCGAGAATTTCTCGGACGTTATCCTCGACTCAAAAACCATCTTGTGGAACGGCCCGATGGGCGTGTTTGAGATGAGCAACTTCGCGGTGGGCACCGAGTACGTGGCCCGCGCCATTGCCGACGCCACGGCGGCCGGCGCCTATTCGCTCATCGGGGGCGGCGACTCGGCGGCGGCCGTGCAGCAGCTCGGCTACGGCGACCGCGTGAGCTACATCTCGACCGGCGGCGGCGCGCTCCTGGAGTTTATGGAAGGCAAGGAGTTGCCCGGCGTAAGCGCGCTGGGGTAGGGCGGGAATTATGAATTAAAAATTATGAATTATGAATTGGTAGCTACGCGTAAGAGCAGCCTTATCATGGGGTTAATGACCATCAATTTTTAATTCATAATTTTTAATTCATAATTCTTATCCGCAACGGTGCGGCGCTTTTGGCAGTATAGAGGGGTGTTAACACACTTCTTTTTCCTGTTTTTTGTCATGACTGACCGCGAAGTAACCTACGCCAAAATGGCCCGCCAGCTCTACCGGGTGCTCACCGACCAACGCCCGCAGTGGGAAGAGCGCAGCCCAGCCGCAGTAGCTGATTTTGAGCAGCTAAATGCCTACTTGCAAGCCGTTGAGGAGGTGGCCGCCCACCAGGGCGGCAAGGGCAGCCCCGAGTATAGCAACGCCCGCGACCAGGCCGAGCATGCCGCCGAAGAAGCCGCTGGCCGCCTTGTGCGGGGCCTGCGCACGCTGCACAGCTCGGTGCCCAATCCCGCCATTGCCAAAGCGGCCGGCTACACCCCCGACCAGCTCGACCCGCTGCACGGCCCCGACCTACTGGCGGCCCTCAACGAGATAGCCGCCGCCGCCGATGGCGTGCGCCCGCTGCTGGCCAACAACGGCATAGCCAGCGAGCACATCGATGCCCTCACGGATGCTATCAGCCTATACACGCCGCTGTCGGAAGTGCCCAGCAGCAACCAAAGCCAGGGCGGCAAGCTCAGCGGCACCGCCCGCGAGCTTACCAAAGGCCTGCGCGGCGTGGTGCAGCGCTTCGACCAGCTCATCGACTCGCTGCGCGAGGAGATTCCGGGCCTGGCCCAGCGCTACGACGAGGCCCGCGCCGCCGACGCCAACTACGTGCAAAACAGCACCGGCACCGGCCCCCGCGAGGGCGGCGATGGCTCGGAAGGTGGCGTAGGCCGCGAGGTGGCCGGCAATGCCTTCGGCCCCGAGCCGCAACCGTTTCAGTAAGGTCTGAACCACGGATTAAAGCGGATTTTTCGGATTACGCGGATTTTGTAGACGTAAAAGGACCGCCCAGTGGAGCGGCCCTTTTTGGTGTAGCTGGCTACTTGCCCAACCTGACATAGCCTAGCCAGGGCAAAGGCTGAAGTTTTTCTTAGCAGAGAGGCGACTACAAAATCCGCGAAATCCGAAAAATCCGCTTTAATCCGTGGTTCAGGCGGCTTTTTGCTCCAGCGCACGCAGCAGCTCGTCGGCCGCTTTCTCGATGTCGTGGTAGCCTTGCTGGGCGGCGCGCTCTTTGGCGGCGATGAGGCCATCGCGGTGCACGGTTTTGAAGTCGCCGTAGGGAAACTTGTAGCGGCCCTTGGTGTCTTCGCCCGCGCTTTTGTCCTCGCCCAGGTGCCACTGGGCATAGTCCTCGATTTCGTGCTTTTTGAGGAAAGCGTTTTCCTCTTTAGCGCCGGGGTTGTGCTGGCCCCAGTGCCCTTCGTCGTTCTTGATTTTGCCGTCCTTAATCAGTTTCTTGGCAAACGCAACGGCGGCGTGATTAAGTGAAACAGACATGGTACAGGATAAAAAAGGTACGCTGCCTCTACGCACCAATCCAGCCAAAATGTTATCGCCCAGCTAATGCCCGCCTCCTTCCGCAGGCTACCAGCCAAGCCAGAAAAAGCGCCGTTCGCAACGCCCCAACCAGAGCAGTCAGTCCGGCGTAGCTGCGAAATCCGTTTGAGCCTGCGGCCTTGAAGCGGCAGTGCTAATTGACAAACAGCGGCTCCAACCGCTGCCCCATGCTGCGGATGCCCCGCTCCGACACCCGGCCCGTGAGGCGAGTGCTGAGTGCCCGCGCCTCGGCCGTGCTCAGCACCCCCAATTCGTGCAGCCAGGCCAGGCGGCGCAGCTGCGGCTCGATGTAGCCCAGCGGATTGATACTGGCGTACTCGCGGCGCAGGTAGGCCTTGGTGTGGGTATTGACCTGGTCGGCAAAGGCTCGCACCTGGCGGCGGTCGCGCGGGTGGTCGGCCAGCACCAGCTGGAGGCGGCCGGTGTGCAGAATAGCCTGGTTCCACCAGTTGTTCCAAGCGTAGTAGAAAGCCAGCGCCACCAGCAGCCCGGTGGCAGCCAGGGCCAGCGGCCAGGCGCTAAGGGCTGCTACTGCCACGTATAGCCCATACAGGCCTAGGCCTATCCAGCGCACGGGGTGGCCGGGCACTGCCCGGCGGTATTCCAGGCGCACGGGCAGTAGCTCCTCGTAGGGAATTTCGACGGCGATATCGACCTGCCCCCGGCCATCGCGTTGGCTTACAAAGAAGCCGTGCTCGCGAAGCGTAAACTGAGTGGAACGGGTAAGCTGGCTTTGTTGGAAATGCATAGGACTAGTAAAAATACGGCTGGATGGGTGGGCTTTGGGATGAGTGGATGGTACGGTCATCCACTCACCCACTCATCCAAACACGAACGGCGAGGGCGAAAAGCACAGCCCAAACAGCAGCACCATTACCCAGCCCAGCACCTGCCGGCCGGGGCTGAGGGGGCGCTCGTCGGGCGCGGCGGGGTGGTAGATGCCCGATACCCGCCCCAGCAGCAGCCCAAACAGCAGCCACCCCGGCTGCCCCTCGATGCCCGGCCACAGCGTAGCCACCGCCAGCTGCGCGGCCCAGACCAGCGCGGCCAGCACCAGCACCTGCCGGGGCCGCGGCAAGGCCCGGCGAAACACCAGCCACAAGTACAGCGCGTAGGGCGCGCCGCCGTAGAGCCAGGTTTGCCAGTCGCTGCGCAAGGAGAAAATGCCCAGCCCGGCATAAAAAATAAAGCCCACGAACAGCGCCCCCGACAGCCGCCCCGCCCGGCGCGGCCCCAGCAGCCCGTACAGAATGTGCCCGCCATCGAGCTGCCCGATGGGAATGAGGTTGAGGGCCGTAAAAAACAAGCTCAGCTCGCCGGCCACCAGCAGCGGGTAGCGCAGCAGTTCGTTGGGGTGGGGGAGCAGGGCGGGGTCGGCGAGCCAGCGCTCGAGCCCCTGGTAGAGCAGCGGGCGGCTCAGCGTGAGGCCGACTTGGCCCTGATACGCCTGCGCGTAGTCGGCCCCGTAGCGCACAAACTCGGGGTGCACGTGCTGCACGTAGGTTAGCGGGTCGGGCAGGTGGGTGAAGCCGTAGGCCAGCACGCCCACCGCCACCACCAGCCCCGCCAGCGGCCCAGCCAGGCCAATGTCAAAGAATTCGCGCCGCGAAAAAATGGCTTCCCGAATGCGAATAACCGCCCCGAACGTGCCCAGTCCCAGCGGAAACGGAATGTAGTAGGGCAGCGACGTGCGCACCTTGTTATAGCGCGCCACGAAATAGTGCCCAAACTCGTGCACCGTGAGCACCCCCAGAAAAGCCAGCGCGTAAGTCAGCCCGCGCCCCAGCTCCTCGGTCCGCTGTGCGGCAGGCAGGCCAAATACGGAAAAGTCTACCAAATCGAGGCTGCCCCGCGTGAGGCTGCTACCCGCCAGCACGGTAGTAAGCAGCGTGAGCACAAACAGCCCAATGTGAATAGCGGCAGTGCGTTCCCGCGACGGCGGCCGCTCGTAGCGCCGAAACCGCTGCCGCGCCCAGGCCAGGGCAGGCGGCGCGGGGGCGCTGGCATCGGCGGGCCAGGCTATCAGGGGTTCGTCATCAGGCAGTAGCGGGGGCGGCGGGGTATTCTCGGGGAAAGACACGCAGGGCTTCGGGGAGGGCGGTGGTGAGGGTGAGCGGCGGGGCCAGGTGCAGCACCCGCAGCCCCAGGCGGCGGGCCGTGGCAATATGCTGCGGGCTATCCTCAATGAATAACGTATCGGCCGCCTGCCAGTTCATTTCGCGCAGCGCGTGGTGGAATATCTCCTCGCCCGGCTTGCGGTAGCCCACCTCCTGCGAGTAAAACACGCGGTCGAGGCAGTCGGCAATGCCGTTTTTGAAGCCGTATTGCCGCGCCAGCCGCCGGTTTATCTCCGTAATGTGCAGCGCGTTGGTGTTGGAAAGCAGCGCCGTGGCGTGCCCCGCCCGCCGCAGCTCGCCGATGAGGGCCAGCCGCTCGGCGGGCACGTCGAGCAGCAGCGCGTGCCAGGCGGCATCGATTTGGTCGTCGGTAGCGTCGAGGTCGTATAGCTCGCGCAGCCCGTCGCGAAACTCGGCGGCCGAAATCTTGCCGGTTTCGAGCAGGTCGAACAGCTCGGCCTGGCCGGCCTGCGCGTATTCGGCGGCCAGGCCGGTGCGG
This sequence comes from Hymenobacter sp., assembly GCF_035709525.1. Classification (GTDB taxonomy): domain Bacteria; phylum Bacteroidota; class Bacteroidia; order Cytophagales; family Hymenobacteraceae; genus Hymenobacter. The sequence continues at coordinate 22,610 of NZ_DASTEP010000042.1, forward strand.
CTGAGGCGGCGAAAGGCGGCGGGGGTGCGGTCGTAGTCGATGTCGATAATGACACCGCCAAAATCAAAAAGCAGATGGGGAAGCATAAGAAACAGCCAGCTGGTTGCCGGCCCGCAAAGTTGGGGCACTTAGGGGCGCTCGCTGCGCTAGAAATAAAAATCTGCCGTACCTTTGAGCCAGTAGCCACGTCTTCGGGCAGGCTTGGGGCCTATAGCTCAATCGGTTAGAGCAACTGACTCATAATCAGTAGGTCCTTGGTTCGATTCCAAGTGGGCCCACAAAAAACACCTTTGCGCCAGCGTGAAGGTGTTTTTTTGTTTTTAACGGTTTGTTACGCTCCAGTCGGCAGGGCCGCGCTCGGCCGGCCCTGCCGCAGGGCCTGATGCGGCGTGCGCCACTCGGGCATGGCCTGGCCGAGCAAGCCCCAGAAGCGGGCAGTGTGCAGGCGCTCGTGCAAGTGCGTCAGCTCGTGCACCACCACGTATTCGAGGCAGGCGAGCGGCCACTTGCTCAGCTCCAGGTTCAGCCAGATGCGCCGCGCCCGGATGCTGCACGTGCCCCAGCGGGTTTTCATCTGTTTGATGCCCCAGGCGGCGGCCTGCGCGCCCACTACCGGCTCCCACTTGGCCAGCAGTTGCGGTAGCAGGGCTTGCAGCTGGGCGCGGCGCCAGCGGGCCAGCACTAGCGCGCGCTGGGCGGCCGTGGCCGGGCCAGGCAGGTGCACGTGCAGCCCGCCCGCGTGCACGCTGACTTGCGCCGGGCCGGGGCGCTCGTGCACGTGCAGCAGCAAAGCCTGGCCCTGGTAGTAGTGCATTTCGCCCGACTCGTACTGCAAAACCAACTCCGGCGGCTGGGCCTGAAAGGCAGCCTGGTGCTTGCGAATCCAAGCTTGCTTTTGCAGTACCAGCTCCCGGATGGTGGCCTCGGGGGTGCGCAGGGGCACGGCCAGGCGCACCTCGCCGGCCGGCGGCCGCACCGTCAGGCGCGAGTGGCGCACGGGCTTGCGCACCACTTCCACGCGCAAATCGTCAATCTGAAGAAAAGGCATTGGGTAAAAAAACGACTGCCCCGCTGCCGGGGCGGCCGCAAAGTTACCCGGCTGGCCTGCGCGCTTGGCTAGCGCCTGGCCGCCCGGCCCGGTGCGGCGGGGCGCGTGCGTGGGGTGGGGCTAGCTGCTGGCCCCGCCGGCGGGGTAGCGCTTGCCGGCCCGCCGCGCAGGTACGTAAACTCCAGAATGCAGCCCTTGCAGCTGGTGCCCTTGGGGTCTTCCTTGGATGGCCCCGACGACACCGATGAGCTGTCGGTGGCCAAATACAGCCGCCGGCCATCGGGCGCCAGGGCCACGTCGCGGTAGCGCACCGGGGCGCGGAAATACGTGAGCGTGTCGCCGCGGAGGCCGGTGCCGGCCGCGTTCAGCGGCAGCCGCATGAGCTTGCCGTGCTTGAGCGTGGGCAGCAGCAGCGACGCCCGCCAGCCCGGAATGCCGGCCGCCGTGTACACGGCCAGGCTGCTCGGGGCTTCCGAAGGCCAGTCGGGCGGGGTGGCGTCGGCTCTGGTCTTGGCGAACAGCTCGCGCAAAAAGGCGTTGGAATTGGGATACAGCGTCTGCATCGGGTCGCGGTAGGTGGCCGGGCCGATGGCCGCCGCGTTGGCTTGCTCGCTGCCAATGAGCGGGTAGGAGGTGTGCCACGGCCCCGGCAGCGCGGCCCGGCTCGACACGCCGGCCGCCAGCCCGTCGTAGTTGCCATCGGCGTAGCCGATGACGAGCGGGTGGCCGTAGTTTTTGCCCGGCTCGATGAGGTTAAGCTCGTCGTCGGAAAACGGGCCGTGCTCGCTGGCGTATAGGTGGCCCGCGCCGCCTACCTCGGCGTAGGCCAGGCCCTGCGGATTGCGGTGGCCGTAGCTCCACACGGCGCTGGGGTGGGCGGGCGTGGCAAACGGGTTGTCGCGGGGCAGCCACGCGGCGCTGGCCGGGCCAGGGGCGGGCTCCAGGTTGAAGCGCAGGATTTTGCCCTCGTAGCGGGCGGGGTTCTGGGCGTGGTTGGGCCGGCCGCCGTTGTCGAACTGCCCCGCCCCGAGGTCGCCCACGCTGTAAAACAGGTAGGGCTGCCCCGCCACGGGCGCGATGAGCAGCCGGCCCCCGTTGTGGTCGCTGCTGCCCGGGATGGTATCGCAGAGCACCACCGGGTTGGCCAGCTTTTGGGCCTGCGGCTGGTACTCGTAGCGCACCACGCGGGTCGTGAAGAAGTAGCCGCCGTAGTTAGGCGCGCCGCCCTTGTCCGGCTGCCCGGCCCCGGCAAACTTATGAATATAAGCCAAATACACGTAGGGCTTGCCCGCCAGCAGCTGCGGGTGCAGGGCCAGGCCCATGAGGCCGCCCTGGGGCCAGGGCTTGCCGCCATCCAGGGCGTCGGGCACCTTGTCGTAGCGCGGAAATTGGCGCTCGGGCGCAAGGTCGAGCAGCACGGTTTTGGTGCCGGTGGCGGGGTCGAGGCGGCTCACGCGGTAGCCCTTGGCCTCGGTCAGCCAGAGGTAGCCGTCGGGGCCGTAGGTGATGGCCCAGGGGTCGCTGAGCTGCCGGGCCACCACGCGCCGCCCGAAAACCTCGCCTTGCGGGCCCGTCACGGTTTGGGCGGTGGCGGGGCAGTGGGGAGCGGCCAGCGCTCCCGCCAAAAGAAAAACAGCGCGTCGAAACCAGGAAAAAAGCATGGGTAGCAGTCGGAAAAGTAAGGCCGGCCGGTAGGCCAGTTTACCGCTAACCCGCCGGGCGCGTTGCCGCGGAATACCCGTAAAAGCTTCGGGGCGAAGCACGGATGCCGCCTCCGCGTAAATTGGTAATTATTCTCTTTTTGCCAGCTTACCAGCGGGTTGCGATGGCCCGGCCGGGGGCGCGGCCGTTAAGAACGGCACCGGCCCCGGCCGGGCCGGTGCTGTCCTTTCTCCCTTTTCCCATCTGTTATGTTCGACAAAATCGAAAATCTGCACGACCTGCTTGAAGTGAAGCTGCAAGGCCTCTACGACGCCGAAAACCAGCTGCTCAAAGCCATGCCTCAGCTCTCGGCCAAAGCCACCGACCCGCAGCTGCGCCAGAGCCTCGACCAGCACCTGCGCGAAACCGAAAACCAGGTGGCCCGCCTCGAGCAAGTAGCCAGCAACCTGGGCATGGACCTGAACGGCCCCGGCTGCAAAGCCATGGAAGGCATGGTAGACGAGGCCAACATGCTGCTAAGCATGCGCGCCGACGACGACGTGCGCGATGCCGCCATCATCAGCGCCGCCCAGGGCGTCGAGCACTATGAAATCGCCCAGTACGGCACGGTCGTGGCCTTTGCCCGCCGCCTCGGCTACGAGGCCGAAGCCCGGATGCTGGCCGACACGCTCACCGAAGAAAAGACCACCAACGACCTGCTGACCCAGCTGGCCGAAGCGGCCGTGAACGAGAAAGCCAACGGCTAGCCCGCGGCGCGGCTTTTTTAAAAAACTTTGGGAAGGCCCCGCCGGCTGGTAGCCGGTGGGGCCTTTTTACGGACGAGGTTTTCTCAGAATATGAACTTTAAATAGCTGATTTTAAAGAGTATTTACGTAGTTGCGGCCGGCAAAACCCGTGTTTCGCGCGGGCTGTCGGCGCGTACAAGAAAGAGCACTATCGCCCTCAATTTCCCCTTTCTTATGAAGCTTTCCCTCAAACCGCTCGCCCAGCAAGTTATCGTGCTCACGGGCGCGTCCAGCGGCATTGGGCTGGTGACGGCCCGCCTGGCCGCCCGGCGCGGCGCCCGGCTGGTGCTCGCCGCCCGCAATGCCGACGCCCTCGAAGCGCTGGCCCAGGAAATCCGCCGCCAGGGCGGCCAGGCCATCGCCGTGCCCACCGACGTGAGCCGCGAAGACGACATAGCCCGGCTGGCCGCCGCCGCCCTGGCCGAGTTTGGCACCTTCGATACGTGGGTCAACAACGCGTGCGTGTCTATCTTCGGTAGCTGCGAAGAAGTAACGATTCCCGACATGCGGCACATGTTCGACACCGTGTTCTGGGGCCAGGTCTACGGCTCGCGGCTGGCCGTGCGCCACTTTCGGGCGCGGGGCGCGGCCGGCGCGCTCGTCAACGTGGGCAGTTTGTTTGGCGACTGGCCCACGCCCGTGCAGTCGACCTACGCCTCGGCCAAGCACGTGCTGCACGGCTGGACCAGCGCCCTGCGCATGGAGCTCGAAAAGGAAGACGCGCCCGTGTCGGTGACGCTCGTGCACCCCGGCCGCATCGACACGCCCTACAACGAGCACGCCCGCAGCTACCTCGCCAAGCAACCTTCGCACCGCGGCATGGTGTACCCGCCCGAGGCCGTGGCCGAAGCCATCCTTTTCGCCGCCGCCCACCCCAAGCGCGATATGTACGTGGGCTTTCAGGCCAAAATCTTCGCCCTGCTCGCGCCTATCATCCCGAGCATTACCGACAAGGTGCTGGAGGCCTGGATGTACCCCTCGCAGCACGACGAGCGCCCCTCGCGCAGCCGCGAAGACAACGCCCTCTACCACGCCGGCTACGGCCTGCACGAGCGCGGCACCCACCACGGCTGGTTTCGGCGGGGCAGCCTCTACGTGCAGGCCCAGCAGCACCCGCTGCTGGCCTGGGCCGCCGTGGCCGGCCTGGGGCTGGCCGCCACCGCCCTGGCCAGGGCCCGCAAAGCCAAAACGCCAAATGCTCAAGAGCTTATGCCGGCTGGCGTAGACTCGTCGCCCCCGGCTCAGCCCATGAGCGATAGCCTGTTGGAAGACGTTTTGGTAGTGGAGGAGATTGGCTAGTAAACCAGCCCCAGCGGGGCGACCCATCGGTAGCCGGTGGCAACCAAGAAGTAGCTAAAGCCCCAGCGGGGCGACCCGCCAACAGGTTGGGTCGCCCCGCTGGGGCTTTCAGCCATCAAGGCAGAGCAAGTTCGGCGTCAGTGTATGGGCGGGCTTGTAGCGCGAACTTTGTAGTTCGCGTTTTTGGGCACCCAAACGAAGAAAAACGCGAACTACAAAGTTCGCGCTACTGTACACCGATGCCGAAACTGCTTTAATTCATTTACTACCGATGGGTCGCCCCGCTGGGGCTGGTTTAAAGCCTGGGCTTTGCGAAACCGGCTACTCCTCCTCCGCGCCCTTCGCCAGCTCTTTCAGCTCCTTCACCGTGCCGCGGCTGCTGAATTGCATGGTCGCATCGCGGGCGCTGGCGGGGCCGGCCGCCACCGTGGCCGAGCCCGTGAGCTGGTAGTCGGTTTTCCTGGGCTTAAAAATGCTTTTGAACAGCACCTTGGGCATCTTCTTGGGCTGAAAGCTGACGTGAATCGGCATCAGCTCGGTGCCCTTCTTTTTGAAGGTTACGTTCTTGGTTTCCTGGCCCTTCACGTCGAAGTCGTCTTCTATCTGGAAGCGATAGTTTACCTGCTTCACCGTGAAGGGGATGGCCTCGTAGTTGGTGACGCGCAGCGTGACCACGGCCGTGCCCTTTTTCAGGCCCAAGTGGGTCACGTCCACGTCGGCCACCTCGATTTTGGGAAGCTTCGGAATATAGACGCGCTGGCGCACGTCCACGGGTATTTCCTGGGGGCCCACGCCGGGCAGGTCGGCGTAGAGGATGGTGTGCAGCTGCACCGTCACGCAGTCGCGCTGGGTGGTTTTGGCGGTGCGCGAAAGCTGCGGCAGGTTGAGCATCAGCGGCAGCGACAAGGCGCTGGTGGCGTTGCCCTGCACCACCAGCGGGCGGGCTTTGCGGCCCTGCGCCAGCGGCCGGCCGTCTACGCGGGCCACGTAGCGCAGGCTGTCGATGGCCAGCTCGAGGGGTGTGTGGTTGCGCAGCTTCACCAAAAACTGCCCCCTGATGCGCTCGCGGGTGATGTTATCGATGCGCAGCGTGGGCTGCTCCAGCGTGGGTAGCAGCGCCCGGCCGTGGTCGGTGACGAAAAACACAATGCCGCCGCCCACCACGAGCAGCCCCAGGAGCACGAGCAGCCCCGTCAGCAGCGGATGCCGCTTAGCCGAAGTAGTAGCCATAAGAAATTAATGAGCAATGAGCAATTATCAATGAGCGGCCAAATGCCGTGGGCTAGGCGTTAGAAATGAGTCTATTACCAATTGTAAAATGAGCTAGGCCGCCTGCTCATTGCTCATTGTTACTTGACCCCTAGGCTTCAACCCAGCGGTAGCGGCGCGCTTTCCACTCGATGGCGCCGGGCCAGGCGGTGTAGGCCAGCACCGCCACCGACATCAGCAGCAGGTAGCCCTCGTAGAGCAGCAGCACGCCCAGGCGCTCGCGGTGGCCGGCCTGCCGCAGCGTAAGGGCCAGAAAAGCCGTCTGGCACAGTATCTTACTGGCCCACAGCGCCAGCACAGCGGGCAGCGGCAGCAGCCCCGGCCAGCCCAGCACCGTGTAAAAGATGCCGTAGGAGCCGAACAGCGCCCCCAGCTGCCAGGGCAGGCGGCCGGCCCCGCGCATCCAGCGCTTGCGCTGGCGCAGCAGGTGGCCCACGGTGGGCTGCGCCACCGACACGCCCAGCACGCGCGGGTCGATAAGGTTGCGGTAGCCCCAGCCCTGGGCTACTATTTGGGTAAAGAGCTGAAGGTCTTCGGTGATGCTGAAGGCTAGCGCCTCGTAGCCGCCAATGGATTCGTAGGCCGCCCGCGTCACGAGCATGTTGTTGCCGACCGCCGTAATGGGCAGCCCCCGGTCGGAAAGCAGCCGGATTATATTGAGCCCAAACAGCCAGTCGAGCCCCTGCCAGCGCCCAAACAGCGAGCCGCCCGCCGTGGTAATGCCCGTGACCACGCCCACGCCCGCCGGGGCCGCCGCCAGCATGGCCTGCACCCAGCCGGGGGGTAGGGCCATGTCGGCATCGGTAAAAAGCAGATAATCGGCCGTGGCGGCGCGGCAGAGGTAAGCCAGGGCGTTGCTTTTGCCGCGCGCCGTGCCCAGCCGGTGCCGCACGGGCAGCAGCCGAAACTGCGGCTTATCGGCAATGAAGCGCCGCACCACGGCCGCCGTGCCGTCGGTCGAGTGGTCGTCGGCAATCAGTATTTCGAGCAGCTCGGCCGGGTAGTCGAGCGCCGCCAGCGCCCGCAGGCACCGCGCGATGGTAGCCTCCTCGTTGCGGGCCGCCACCAGGATGCTCACCCGCGGCCGGTGCGCCAGGGCCGGCAGTGCCGGCCGGGGCCACAGCGCCCCCAGCAGCACCAGGCCGTACAGCCCAAAAAAAGCGCCGAAGAAAACCAGTACGAACAGCATAGGCGCGCCCTGCCTAACGGCCACGTTTCGCGGGGAAACGGGTCACTGGCTTATGAGAGAAATTAAGAAGAAATAGCCGCCCACTCTGGGCTTGGTCGCGGGCTGAAAGCCCGCGCTACGGCCGGCTAGCGCATTATTTTGCCCTGGTTGTCCCAGTGGCTGGCTTTGACTTCCAGCGTGCCGGGCTGGCGCTTGATGGTGCGCGTGAAGCGCTCGCCCGCGATGAGGCCATCGGGCCGGCGCTTGCCGAAAAAGAGCAGCACCGGCTCGCCGTGCTCGTTGGTGCGGAAGGTGATGTCGTAGCCCTTAAATACGTCGTCGATGGTGCTCGAAGGCTCGTAAAGCTTGCTGAGTTTTTTGTCCAGCTCGGGGTGCAGCGGCATGGCAGGTGGTTGTGTTTAAAAGAAATAGCTAGTAGGCGCGGCCGTGCGGCCGCTCGCGGCTCAGCAGCCACGACGGGCTGCCCGGCCGCAGCGGCCGCAGCCAGTACATCTGGCGCCGACCATCGGCGGCGGGCAGGTGCAGCAGCAGCTCCTGGGCGGTGGCCGGGGCCCGGCCGCCAAGGGCCGCCCCCGTGCCCTGGCAACTGGCTTCGTGGGTTACTGGCCGGGGCAGGCCCACCTCGGGGGCTACTTGCAGCCACAGGCCGGCTGCGGGCTCGGCCGGGGCGCTGCCCACGGCCGGCAGCACCCAGTGGCCCAGCAGCTGGCCGGCCGCCAGCAGCACCAGGTGGCTGAAGGCCCCGCCTGCGGGCAGAGGTACCACTCGAACTGCGCCGTGGAAGCGGGCCGCGCCTGCCGCTGCGGCCGATAGGTAATGCGGAGCGCGGGGCGTTGGGTGGGGGCCGGGGGCTGGCGAAGGTGGGACATAGGCAAGAGATTAGCCGGGATGCGAAAGCCGCTCGCTACCGGATAGCCGGCACCCGCCTGGGGCAGGCAAAGGGCGGCGGCCGGGCAGCAGCTCAGAGCCAAGCCTAACGCTGATTCGGCACCAGGGTAGGGGCTTTTGTCGAAATAAGCGCTTATAAGCTAGCTAATTACCGATAAGAACGGAGGCCCGGCTAGGTGTTTTCAACCGGGTGGGGGCGTGCCTCCGTGATTGCCGCAGCACCCCCGGTAGCCGGGCGGCGGCCGTGGCCGCCGGGGTGCGCTGCCTACGCAAAAACACGGAGCCGAATGCGCAGAGCCAGCGCCTTAAAATCCGTATTTTTTGCGTCGCCGCGCCCCCAAACCCCGCCGTTAAGAGGAGGGTAGAATTCCCCTTAACCTCTCTGCTTATGAGCCTCGTTCTTGCCTCGCTCGAAACGGCGGTTGTGCCAACTCGGGCCCTGACCTCTTTCCAGGTGCTGCGCTGCCAGGTGGGCCCGCTCTTTCACCTGCTGTCGCTGCACGACGACCGCCACACGCCCGCGCACTGGATAATTCCGGTGCCGCTCAAGCAGCTGGCCAAGCACCCCGTGCTGCTGTGGCAGCTGCCCACCCCCGGCCTGCCCGCCGCCCTCACCTGCCTCGATACCGGCTCGCTGAAGCTGGCCCCCGTGCACCCCGGCACCCCGCCCAACCTGCGCGCCGACCTCGCCGAGGGCACCCTGCGCCTGCACTTTGAGGGCACCCTGCTGCGCGGCTACTACCGCTTGCAGCGCCTGCCCGCGGGCAGCGGGCAGCTCTGGCAACTCACCCCCATCGGTTATTTATGAGCATTTACGCTATTGTACTCCACGGCGGGGCCGTGACCATGCAGCCCGGCGAGTTGAGCCCAGAAGAAGCTGCTTTTCAGCGTGTAGGCCTGGGCGAAGCTCTCGACGCGGGCTGGCAAATTCTGCACGAAGGCGGCAGTGCCCTCGACGCCGTGGAGGCCGCCGTGCGCTGCCTCGAAGAAAACGAGCATTTCAACGCCGGGCGCGGCAGCAGCCTCAGCCGCCAGGGCGAGGCCGAGCTGGACGCCGCCATCATGGACGGCCGCACGCTGCAAGCCGGCATCATCACGGGCGTCAAGTACGTGAAGCACCCCATCAGCCTGGCCCGCGCCCTGCTCGAGCGCGGCCCGCACGTGGGCCTTTCGGGCGAAGGGGCGCTGGAGTTTGCCCTCGAATGTGGCCAGCCGCTGGCCCCGCCCTCCTACTTCGAAACCGAAAAAACGCGCCGCCAGTGGCTGGAGCTGGCCCAGCAGGAAGCCGAGCGCCGGGCCGGCCACGACACGGTAGGCGCGGTGGCCCTCGACCTCAACGGCAACCTGGCCGTGGCCACCAGCACCGGCGGCCTCGAAGGCCAGCGCAAGGGCCGCGTGGGCGACAGCCCCGTGCTGGGCGGTGGCACCTACGCCACCAACGACGCCTGCGCCGTATCGTGCACCGGCGATGGCGAGGTCATTATGCGCGGGGCGCTGGCCCACGAAATCTACGCCCTGGTAAAATACCAGCGCCTGCCCCTGGCCGAAGCCTGCCGCGCCGCCCTCGCCCTGCGCGACCACGACCTGCAAGGCGACAAAGGCTGCATTGCCCTCGACCCCGAAGGCCACGTGGCCATCGAGTTCAATACCAACGTGATGCGTCGCGCCTGGCGCGTGGGGGAGGGCGAGGCCTACATCGCCATTTTCAAGGATGAGTAGGTGAGTGGGTGAGTGAGGGCGTTTGTCATGCTGAGCGGAGCGCAG
>NZ_DASTEP010000043.1:0-38852 GCF_035709525.1 Hymenobacter sp.
TCTGGTAGCGCGGCCATTCACGTAGAACGTGGTGCCGGGCGTGAGCGTGTAAGTGCCGTTGGTGAGTACCAGGTCGCCGAGCACTTGGTAGTCGCCGGCGTAGCTGTTGCCGCCGCTCAGGGTGGTCGTTTGCCCGGCGGCGCCCAGCAGGTGGCTGGCCGGAATGCTCACGGGCGGCGGGCAGTTGGTGCTAGCTTGTCCCATGGCTATTGCGCTCCAGAGCCAGCCTGCCAGCAGCAGCAGCCAGCGGTGTGTGTGTGTGTAGGCTTGTCATCACTGAAAAAGAAATAAAAAGTGAGAAAATAAAGGGTACCGCCAGCCACCGCACTAAGCCGCTGAGGTAGCGTCGGTTGCCGTTGGCGGCGGCAAGGTATGCTGCTAGTGGGTATTCGAAAAAATATTTTTTAAGATGCTGGCTGGTACTCGGCCCGCCCGCCGCGCACGCGCCACCTTTACGGGCATGAACTTCCGCACCCGCGCTACCACGCCCGAGCTCATGGACGACCTCAGCCTCGCTACCGACGAGCTGCGCCAGAACCTCGACGAGCTCGAAACCGTGAACACCTGGCTCGGCGGCTACCGGCCGGTGCTGGCGGCGCTGGCCCGGCTGCGGCCGCACTTCCCAGCGGGCCGCCCCCTGCGCCTGGCCGACCTGGGCAGCGGCGGCGGCGACACCTTGCGCCGCATCGCGGCCTGGGCGCGGCGGCGCGGGGTGCCCGTGGCGCTGGTGGGCGTCGATGCCAACGCCTTTATGCTGGATTACGCGGCGGCCAAAAGCCGGGCCTACCCCGAAATCAGCTACGCGCAGCTCGATATTTTCGCGCCCGGGTTTGCCGCGCAGCCCTACGACGTGCTCACGGCCAGCCTTTTCTGCCACCACTTCACCGATGCCGAGCTGGTGGCGCTGTTGCGCCGCTGGCAGCAGCAGGCGCAGGTAGCGGTCGTTATCAACGACCTGCACCGCCACCCACTGGCCTACTACAGCATCAAATACCTCACGCGGCTGCTGGGCGGCTCGCGCCTGGTGCAGCACGATGCGCCGCTCTCGGTGGCGCGGGCCTTTTCGCGGGCCGACTGGCAGCGGCTGCTGGCGGCGGCGGGCATCACGCGCTACGCGCTACGCTGGTGCTGGGCGTTTCGCTGGCAGGTAGTGATTAGGACGAGCCACAGCTTACCCCGGCCTACTTCCCGCAGGGTTTCGCAGGGTTAGGGCGCAGGGTTTCGCCGAGCCAAAAACCTCGCGAAACCCTGCGAAATGTTGGTGCTACCTACCCAAACAGCAGGAACATCAGCCCCAGAACCAGGATAAATACCACGTACATCAGGCCATCGGAGAGGATGTACTGGCGGTATTGCCGAAAAAAAGTACGCAAGCGGCTCATAAGCAAGAGGGAAGGCGCGCAAAAATACGGCGGCTATTTTCTGCGTACTTTTGAGGCTATTCCTTTTTTAATCTATTAATGGCTGTTATACCCCTTAAACGCTGGATTTTTGCCCCCGACCCCGACCCGGCGACGGTGGCGGGCCTGGGGGAGGCGCTGGCCATCAGCCCGGTGCTGGCGCGGCTGCTGGCCCAGCGCGGCATCGCGTCGGCGGCGGCGGCGCGGGCTTTTTTCGAGCCCCAACTCGCCGACCTGCCCGCGCCCTGGCTGATGTGCGACATGGACTGCGCCGTGGCGCGGGTGATTAAAGCGCTGCACGGCGGCGAGAAAATTCTGGTGCTCGGCGACTACGACGTCGACGGCATCACGTCGGTAGCGCTGGTGGTGAGCTACCTGCGCCCCCTGGCCGATGCCCCCGACACGCCCGAGGCCCAGAGCCGCCTCCAGCCCTACATCCCCGACCGGCACCGCGAGGGCTACGGCATCTCGATGCAGGCCGTGGACTTTGCCAAGGCCCACGGCTTCGGCCTGGTAATCGCGCTCGACTGCGGCGTGAAAGCCGTGGAGCAGGTAGCCCACGCCAACGAGCTGGGCCTCGATTTCATCATCTGCGACCACCACCTGCCCGGCGAGGAGCTGCCCGCCGCCGTGGCCGTGCTCGACCCCAAGCGCCCCGATTGCAGCTACCCGTATCCCGAGCTGTCGGGCTGCGGCGTGGGCTTCAAGCTCTTGCAAGGTCTCACGGAAAAGCTAAACTTGCCGCTGGCCCCGCTCTACGCGCAGCTCGACCTCGTGACGGTGAGCATCGCGGCCGACGTGGTGCCCGTGACCGGCGAAAACCGCGTGCTGGCCGCCCACGGCCTGCGCCGCTTCAACGTGACCCAGGCGGCCGCCGCCCAGGCCACCCAAGCGCCCGTGGAGCAAGCGGCTTCGGACACGGCCGACGGCCCCGCCCCGCGCCCGCACCACGCCCTTACCTCCTCACCCCCTCACCCCCATAATGGCCTGCGCCCCGGCCTGGCCGCGCTGCACGAGCTGGCCGCCCCGCGCCAGGGGCCACTGAGCCTCAGCTCGTTGGTGTTTGGTTTTGCGCCGCGCATCAACGCGGCCGGGCGCATGGGCGACGCCCACCGCGCCGTGAACATGCTGCTGGCCGAAACCCAGCAGGAGGCCCGCTACACGGCCGAGGTAGTCGACCACATGAACCAGGAGCGCCGCCTCTCCGACGCGCGCACCACCCAGGAGGCGCTGGCCCTGATAGCTGACGACCCCGAGGGGACCACCGCGCCGGCTACCGTGCTGTTTCAGCCGCACTGGCCGCAGGGCGTGCTGGGCATTGTGGCCTCGCGCTGCCTCGACCAGTACTACCGCCCCACCGTCATCTTGACCGAGAAAGACGGCATGGCCACCGGCTCGTCGCGCTCCATCGCGGGCTTCGACGTGCACGAGGTGCTGGAGGCCTGCGCGCCGCTGCTGAGCCAGTTTGGCGGGCACCGGGCGGCGGCCGGCCTCACGCTGCCCGTCGAAAACCTGCCCGCTTTCCGGGCGCAGTTTATGCGCGAGGTGGCGGCCCGCGTGCCCAAGGGCCAGCAGCCCGTGCGCCCGGTCGACATCGACTCGTGGCTCGATTTTACGCAGCTCACCGCTGATTTTCTCCTCGAAATGCAGCGCCTGGAGCCCTACGGCCCCGGCAACCCGGCCCCGGTGTTTGCCAGCGCGGGGCTGCTGGCGGTGCCCGGCTCGGTGCGGCCGGTAGGCCAGGCCGGCCACCTCAAGCTGCGCCTCACCCAGCCCGAGCAGTCGCCGGGCGTGGTGCTCGATGCCATTGGCTTTGGGCTGGGCCACTACCTGCCGCGCCTGCTGGAGCAGCCCGAGGTGCCCGTGCAGGCGTGCTATATCTTGGAGATGAACGAGTTTCGGGGCCAGCGCACCTTGCAGCTGCGCCTGCTCGACTTGCGCTGGGAAGAAAATTGAAGAGTGAATGGGTGAATGAGCGAATGAGTGAAGGGCTGCTTACGTAGTTGATTCACCAACTCGCTCATTAACCCATTCACTTTATGCGCTACGTTTCCCTGGACCTCGAAACCAGCGGCTCCGACCCGCTCCGGCACCAGGTGCTGGAGCTGGCGGCCGTGGTCGAAGACACCCGCCGCACCGCCACCACGCCGCTAACCGAACTGCCCAGCTTCCGGCGCGCCCTGCGCCACCCCGAACTAACGGGCACGGCGGGCGCGCTCGCTCTCAATGCCCGCCTGCTCGAAGAGCTAGCTGACAAGACCAACGCCGACGCGCCCGACATCTGCACGCCCGCCGAGGTGCTGCCACAGCTGCGCGCGTTTCTGCTGGCCAACGGCTTCAAGACTGACGCTAAGGACCGGGTCAGCTTCACCATTGCCGGCAAGAATATCGGGGTGTTTGACATCCCGTTTTTGCGCCAGCTGCCTGGTTGGGGCACCATCATCCGGGCCGAGCCCGCCGTGCTCGACCCGGCCGCTTTCTACCTCAACTGGCACAAAGACTCGCGCCTGCCGAGTATGCTCATCTGCCAGGCGCGCTCAGGGGTGCCCGAGCCCCACGTAGCCCACGAGGCTCTGGCCGACGCGTTGGAGGTAGTGCGCCTGCTGCGGCCGTTCTACGAGCGGCCGTTTTACAAAGAGGTACTCGCTGACGAACAGTAGGCACGGATGTTGCCGCTGTTGGGCTTGAACCACTTAACGGCCCACTCATGAAAGATTCTACTGAACCGGAGTTTCCCTTCCCCGAGGAGCCCGACTACCCCAGCTTAAATCTGGGCCGCCTGGCGCTCCTCAACGGGCCGCTGCTGGCACTGGCCGGGTTGCTGTTTGTAGGAGCACGCCATGCCGAAGGCTACCTGGGAGGCATCTGGGAGATAATAGCGGTATGGGGGCTGATAGGGCTGGGAGCCCTCCTCAACCTGATAGCAGCGGCTATTACCACGGGCAGCCGCGTAGGTTATGTGCTTATGGCTGTCCTGTACTGGGTAGCATTCAGCTACTTTCTTTATGCATTCAGCCACATAGGGAATCTAAAGCCTGGCGGTTGATATGCCGAAGATTCATTGAGGAGCGAAGGAGAGCGGGGCGAATGAGTTAATGGCCACTAGCACAATTAACTCATTCGCCCCGCTCTTATTCGCTCCTTGCGCTTACCAGCTGCTGCTGCTGCCGCCGCCGCCGCTGCTGCCGCCCCCAAAGCCGCCGAAACCACCGCCGCCACCTCCTCCTCCAAAGCCGCCCCCGCCGCCGCCAAATACGCCGCGGCCACCCGAGAAGTCGCCGAAGATGATGGGGGGCATGAAGCCGCCGCCCAGGCTGCCGCGCCCGCCCCGGCCCCCGCCGCCCCGCGCACGAAGCAGGAAGACGAGTACCAGCACGCCGATGATTATCCAGAAAATCGGCCCCGAGCCTGAGTTGTCGCGGTGGCGCCGGCCGCGCGGCCGGGCGTCGGCCGGGTCGGCTTTGTACTCGCCTTTGGCCAGGGCGATGAGCTGGTCGGTGCCCCGGTCGAGGCCGGCGTAGTACTGGCCTTTTTTGAAGGCGGGGGCAAACGTGTTATCGCCGATGCGCTTGGTGAGGGCGTCGGGGATGGCGCCTTCGAGGCCGTAGCCGGTGTGGGTGCGCACCTTATGCTCCTGCACGGCCACCAGTATCAGCAGGCCGTTATCCTTGCCCTTGCGGCCGATGCCCCAGGCCTGGTACAGCTTCTGGGCGTAGTCGAAAATATCGCTGCCGCCCAGCGAGGGCACCGTCACGATGGCAATCTGCGAGCTCGTGCTGTCGTCGTAGGCTACGAGCTTGCGCTCCAGCGCGTCGACCTCCTGCGGCTGCATCACGTGGGCAAAGTCGTTGACCAGGCGCGGCGGGTCAGGCCGCGGTGGGATGTCTTGCGCGCGGGCTACCAGAGCCAGCGCCAATAGTAGCAAAAGCGCCCACAAGGCTCGCCAGGGCTTGAGGCCGTGCGGAATGGGTCGAAAAATAATCGCTACGTTCATCGGCGGGGCTTGGCGGGGGTGTCGTCGCCGTAAGAAATAGAATCGTCCAGCTCGTTTACATCGGTAGCGGCATCGTAGGGGAAAAACTGGCGCAGCTGCTCGCCCACCAGCCGAATGCCGCGCTCGAGGCCGGCCACGTACTGCTCTTGCCGGAAAAACTCAATCACGGCTTCCTTCACGGCCTCCCAAAACTCGTCCGGCACCACCGAGTTGATGCCCGCGTCACCAATCACGGCAAACTGCCGGCTCTGCCAGGCCAGGTAAAACAGCACACCGTTGCGCTGCTTGGTGTGGTGCATTTTGAGCTCGGCAAACACCTGCGCGGCCCGGTCGAGCGGCTCGGGCGTAGTGCACTTAGACTCTACGTGCAGCCGGATTTCGCCCGCCGTGCGCAGCTCAGCCTGCTTGATGGCAGCATCTATCACTGCTTCCTGGGCCGGGGTAAAAGGGGAAGTCATTTCTTTGAGTTAAGAGTTAAAAGTTGAGAGTTAAGAGTTTTTCGGCTACCGATTCGGCAACGCTTAACTCTTAACTCTCAACTCTTCACTCACATTAAAACTGAACGGTGGGCGCTTTGGCCGCGGCCGGGTCGGCCTCGAAGTAGGGCTTCTCCTTGAAGCCGAACATGCCCGCGAACAAGTTATTGGGGAATGACTTCACGAAGCCGTTGTAGTCGTTGGTGACGTTGTTGAACTTGTTGCGCTCCACGTTGATGCGGTTTTCGGTGCCCTCAATCTGGGCTTGCAGCTCCTGGAAGTTGGCATTAGTTTTCAGCTCTGGGTAGTTCTCACTCACCGCCAGCAGGCGGCCCAGGCCCGCCGAAAGCTGGCTTTGGGCAGCCTGGAATTTCTGGATGTTTTCGGGCGTGAGGTCGTTGGCGTTCAGCTGCACGCTGGTAGCCTTGGCGCGGGCCTCGATTACGCCCGTGAGGGTAGCCTGCTCTTGTTTGGCGGCACCCTTCACGGTATTCACCAGGTTGGGGATGAGGTCGGAGCGGCGCTGGTAGGCGCTTTGCAGGTTGCCGGCCTGGGCCTTCACGGCCTGGTCGCGCTGCACCATGCCGTTGTAGCCGCACGACGATTGCGAGAGCATCACGACCATGGCGGCGAAGTAAAGAAGAAGGCGTTTCATAAGGGGTGCGGGTTTTCTAAAAGCTGGCCGTTAGTTTTGAGGTCCAGCGGTGAGAAATAGGGAGAGAATTGCCCGAACCACTCCCGCTGGTTAGCGGTTAGTGGCCCGGCCGGGCAAATTACGCACGCGCTTCGCCGTGGTTGTATAGCCCTTCCGATATTCCGGCCGCACCCCGCTGCCCGCCTTACCTTTAGCTACATGAAAGCCATTATTCCCGTTGCTGGCATCGGCTCGCGCCTGCGCCCCCACACCCACACGCAGCCCAAAAGCCTGGTGCCGGTGGCCGGCAACACCATTCTGGGCCACATCATCGACCGGCTGAAGGCGGCGGGCCTCACCGAGTACGTCTTCATCATCGGCTACCTCGGTGAAAAGGTGGAGCAGTACGTGCGCGAGCACTACCCCGACCTCAACGCCACCTTCGTGGTGCAGGCCCCGCGCGAGGGCCTGGGCCACGCGCTCTACATGGCCCGCGAAACCTTCCGGCACGACCCCGACGGCGTGCTCATTCTGCTCGGCGACACCATCGTGGACGTAGACCTGCCCGCCCTGCTGGCCCAGCCCGGCACCATTCTGGCCGTGAAGGAAGTGAAAACGCCTAGCTTGTTCGGCATCGTTGAAACCGATGCCGAGGGCCGCGTAAACCGGGTGGTGGAGAAGCCGCGCATCCCGAAGTCGAACTACGCGCTGGTGGGCCTCTACAAAATCGCCAACGCCGAGAAGCTGGCCGGCGCGCTGGAGTGGCTCATTGCTACCGACCAGCGCACCCACGAGGAGTTTCAGCTCACCGATGCCCTCATGCACCTCATCGAAGAGGGCGAGCCCATGCTGCCCGCCGCCGTGGACAACTGGTTTGACTGCGGCCGCAAGGAAACCCTGCTCGAAGCCAACGCCCGCCTGCTCGACCAGCCCGAGTTTTACCAACCCCACGACTACCCCGATTTTACCGACACGGTCGTGATTCCGCCCGTCAGCATCGGGGCGGGCTGCCGCATCACGCACTCCATCATCGGCCCCAACGTGGCTATCGGCGAGGGCACCATCATCCGCAGCACCATCGTGAGCGACAGCATCATCGGCTCGTATTCCGAGCTCAGCTCGGCCGTGATGCACGACTGCATCGTGGGCTCCGACGCCTCGTTTCGGGGGCTCAACCACAGCCTCAACCTCGGCGACAACACCGAAATTGACTACAGCCAGGCGCGGCCGTAGCTGGGAGCAGCCGTAGCGCGCACTTGGTAGTTCGCGTTCGTGGGCGAGCACTGGGGTGCACCTAACGAACGCGAACTACAAAGTGCGCGCTACTACTTACCGCCGAATGCTGAACTTACCGTAAGTTACTGCCTTGCTGGTAGCTGCCGCGCCGGTGCCCGACACACCCGTAAACTCAAACGACCCGATGATGTCCTCCGTGCCGAGGGTCGACACCGTGACCAAGCCCGAGCCGGTGCGGGTAGTATTGTTGGCCGTGTAGGTAGTGCTGACGCCGTTGCTATACGTCTGGTACGTAGCCGTGTACGACTTGCCGGGCACCGCCACGCCGAGGTCGTAGATGCCGGTAGCGGCCGGCACACTGATGGTGAGCGTCGACACATCGGTACCGTTGCTGGCCTTCACCACGCTCGTGAGCATCAGCATGCCATTAGAGATAGTATAGCCGGAATTGTTGGAAACCTGCTGCCCATCTACGGCCCAGCTCATGCCGTAGAGGATGGGCGCGGAAGGGTCGACCCCGTTTTTTTTCTTGTCGCAAGCGCCCAGCACCACGAGCGATACCAGCGCCAGCAGGCGCGCCGAAGAAGTAAAAGTGAGCTGCATACGAAGCGTGCGTAAAAGCCAGAAAAAAAAGGAAACTACCGCCATACCCGGCCGGGCAAAGCTACTCGCCCAACGCGCACTCTTCCAACGCGGTAAAATTCAAAACCGACCGATTTTATTGAATTATACCACCATATTGTCAATCAGCCGCACGCCGGCCAGGTGCGCGGCCACGCACAGCACTACCGCCCGGCCCGGCGCGTAGCCGGCCACCGGCTGCAAGGTTTGGGCGTCGGCTACCTCGAAGTACTCGGGCGTGAATTGCGGCTCCTGCGCCAGCGCGGCCAGCGCCGTGGCCTGCACCTCGGCGGGCGGCGTGCCCTGCCGCACCTGCGCAGCGGCCTGCTCTAGCACCTGGTAGATGAGCGGGGCCACGGCCCGCGCCGCCGGCGTGAGGCGCGCGTTGCGCGACGACATGGCCAGGCCGTCGGCTTCGCGCACCGTGGGGTACACCACCAGCTCCAGGTCAAACGACAAGTCGGCAACGAGCTGGCGCACAATGGCTACCTGCTGAAAATCCTTCTGCCCGAAGTAAGCCGCGTGCGGCCGCGCCAGGTGAAAAAGCTTGCTCACCACCGTGGCCACGCCATTGAAGTGGCCGGGCCGGTGCGCGCCCTCCATCACCCGCTCCAGCGCCCCAAAGTCGAAGCGCAGCACCGTGGGCTGCGGGTACACCTCGGCCACGGAGGGCAGAAAAAGCGCCGTGCAGCCGGCCGGGCCCAGCAGGGCGGCATCCTGCTCGGGCTGGCGCGGGTAGAGGCGCAGGTCGTCGGGATTATTAAACTGCGTGGGGTTAACGAACACAGAAACAATCACTTCGTCGCAGGCTTGCGCGGCGGCGCGCACCAGCTGCAAGTGGCCCGCGTGCAGCGCCCCCATAGTGGGCACCAGGCCCAGGCGGCGGCCCGCCGTGCGCGCCTGCTCAACGTAGGCGCGCAGCTCGGCCGCCGTGGTAAAAATAAGCATCTGGCTTTTATCCTAAAAAAAATGGGCTGGATGAATAATATTGATTTTTCGCTAAAAAATGCGTAATTTTGTGTAGCCAAGCCTTGGCCTTTTTTTAAATATCTTTTCCTACTATCATGTCGAAGTTGCGCATCCTGTACGCGGCCACCGAAATAGACCCCTTCCTGCAAACCACGAAAGTGGCTGAGCTACTGCGCCGCTTGCCGGCCGCAATGCAGGAGACCGGGGCTGAAATCCGGATTTTCGTGCCTCGCTTCGGCATTATCAATGAACGCAAAAATCGGCTGCACGAAGTAGTGCGCCTCTCGGGCATCAACATTGCCGTGGGCGACGATGAAAAGCCGCTGGTAATTAAGGTAGCTTCGATTCCGACCGCGAAGCTACAAGTTTATTTTATTGACAACGAAGATTACTTCCACCGCAAGTCGGCGCTGGTTGATAAAAACGACAAATTTTACGCCGATAACGACGAGCGCGCCATCTTCTTTTGCAAAGGCGTGCTCGAAACGGTGAAGAAGCTGGGCTGGTCGCCCGACATCGTGCACTGCAACGACTGGATGACCTCGCTCATCCCGCTCTACCTGAAAACGACTTACAAGAAAGACCCGGTTTTCAAGGATGCCAAGTCGGTATTCACGGTTTACAACAACGAGTTCAGCGACAAATTTGAGGGCGACTTGGTGGAAAAAGCCAAAATGCTCGACATCGAAGACGACATGCTGAAGGAGCTGAAATCAAACGATTTCTCGGGCTTCGTGAAGCTGGGCATGGAGTACGCCGACACGGTAGTGCGCTCGGACGAAGACTTCTCGGACAACCTCAACGGGCTGTTTCAGGAGTACGCCTCGCGCAAGCGCCTGAGCCAGGTAGCGGCCGACGAAAACCTGCTCTCGTCGTACCAGGCTCTGTATGACGAGCTGGCCCACTAGGCTAGCTAAGGTATAATATTACCGGTTGTCGTAACTTCGCAGTTCCGAACCGGCCGCTGGCTTCGCTTTGGGCGGGCCAGCGGCCGGTTTTTTTTGTTTCAATAGTTTATTTTTCAGGCGGTTCGGCCGAAGATTTGTAGCGTTGGTAGTCGGCCTTTCAGCCAGCCCAGAGCGTCATTAGTAACACTTACTTCAACATCCTTTTATCCTATTAGCCATGTGCGGCATCGTAGCGTACCTGGGCCATCGTGAGGCCTGCCCCATTATTCTCAAAGGACTACACCGCCTCGAATACCGGGGCTACGACTCGGCCGGCGTGGCCCTGCTCAACGGCACGCTGAGCGTGTACAAGAAAAAAGGCAAAGTAGCTGACCTCGAAGGCTTTTTGCAGGACAAGGATACCCACGCTACCGTGGGCATGGGCCACACCCGCTGGGCCACCCACGGCGAGCCCAACGACGTGAACGCCCACCCGCACTACTCGACCTCGGAGCGCATTGCCATCATCCACAACGGCATTATTGAGAACTACGCGGCCCTGAAAACCCACTTGGAGCAGCAGGGTCACGTGTTTCATTCCGACACCGACACGGAAGTGTTCGTGAACCTCATCGAGGAAATTCAGAAGCAAAATGAGTGCTCGCTCGAAGAAGCCGTGCGCCTGGCGCTGCACGAGGTAGTAGGGGCCTACGCCATCGTGGTGCTGAGCAAGGATGCGCCCGACCAGCTCATCGCGGCCCGCAAAGGCTCGCCGCTGGTTATCGGCATCGGCGAAGGCGAGTTTTTCGTGGCTTCCGATGCCACGCCCATCATTGAGTACACCAACGAGGTAGTGTACGTGAACGACTACGAGCTGGCCGTTATCAAAGACGGGCAGCTGGCCATCCGCTCGCGCGAAGACGTGGTGCAGACGCCCTACATCCAGCGTCTGGAGCTGGAGCTAGACAGCATTGAAAAAGGTGGCTACGAGCATTTTATGCTCAAGGAAATCTTCGAGCAGCCCAAGTCTATTCTGGACTCGATGCGCGGCCGCCTCGAGCAGGGCGGTAGCCACCTCAACATGGCGGGCTTCCGGGCCTACGAGCAGAAGTTTGTGAATGCCCAGCGCATCATCATCGTGGCCTGCGGCACCTCCTGGCACGCCGGCCTGGTGGCCGAGTACCTCATCGAGGACCTGGCGCGCCTCCCGGTGGAGGTAGAATACGCCTCGGAGTTCCGCTACCGCAACCCCGTTATCTCGGAGCGCGACATCGTAATCGCCATCTCGCAGAGCGGCGAAACGGCCGACACGCTGGCTGCTTTGGAGCTCGCTAAGAGCAAGGGCGCGACCATCTTCGGCATCTGCAACGTGGTGGGTAGCAGCATTGCGCGCGCTACCGACGCCGGCGCTTATACCCACGCCGGCCCCGAAATCGGGGTGGCTTCGACCAAAGCCTTCACGGCCCAGGTAACGGTGCTGACCTTGCTGGCCATGTGCATGGGGCAGCGCCGGGGCACCATCTCCGACACCAAGCTGCGCGAGCTCACTACCGAACTGCACAACATTCCGAGCAAGGTAGAGAAAGCGCTGAAGCTCGACGCTGAGATTCAGCAGATTGCCGAAACCTTCAAGGACGTGCCCAACTTCCTGTATCTGGGCCGCGGCTACAATTTCCCGGTGGCGCTGGAAGGTGCGCTCAAGCTCAAGGAAATCAGCTACATCCATGCTGAGGGGTACCCGGCTGCCGAGATGAAGCACGGCCCCATCGCCCTCATCGACGAGAACATGCCGGTGGTGGTAATTGCTACTAAAGACAGCTCGTATGAGAAGGTGGTGAGCAACATCCAGGAGGTGAAAGCCCGTAAGGGCCGCATCATCGCCGTGGTAACCGAAGGCGACACGACTATCCCGGCCATGGCCGAGTTTGTGATTGAGGTGCCCCATACCTCGGAGGTGCTCGTGCCGCTCGTGTCGGTGATTCCGTTGCAATTGCTGAGCTACCACATCGCCGTGATGCGCGGCTGCAACGTGGACCAGCCCCGCAACCTAGCCAAGTCGGTGACGGTGGAATAGCGGTGAGTTGGTGAAGGAGTGAATTTTAGGTTTGCTCGCTGAAGCCGCTTCCGGAAACGGGAGCGGCTTCTGGCGTTATTTGCGACCAGTAATTCACTCATCCACTCATTCGCTCATTCACCAATGGCGCATCAAATCATCCTCACCGACCAGGCGCCCGCGCCCATCGGCCCCTACTCGCAGGCCGTGAAAGCCGGCAATACCGTGTACGTTTCGGGCCAGATACCGCTGAGTGCGGCCGGGCAGCTCGTGGGCGAAGGCGACGTAGCCGCCCAGACGCACCAGGTGCTGCGCAACCTGACCGCCGTGCTGGCGGCGGCGGGGCTGGCACTTACCGATGTAGTGAAGTGCTCCATCTTCGTGAAAGACCTGGGCAACTTCGCCACCATCAATCAGATATACGGCACGTACTTCGAGGAAGCCACGGCCCCGGCCCGCGAGACAGTAGAAGTAAGCCGCCTGCCGCGCGACGTGGAGGTGGAGATTTCGTGCATCGCGGTGGGATAATGAGTGAATGAGTGAGTTGGTGAATGAGTGAGCAGCTTGCCACAAGCTATTTATTCACTCATTCACTAACTCGCTCATTCACTCATTACCCCGCCCGTACCTTTGCGGCATTATGAGTGAAAGACCTGTTCGGGTGCGCTTTGCACCCTCGCCCACTGGGCCGCTGCACATTGGCGGCGTGCGCACGGCTTTGTATAACTACCTGCTGGCCCGCAAGCTGGGCGGCACCATGATTCTGCGCATCGAGGACACCGACCAGAACCGGTTTGTGCCCGGCGCCGAAGATTACATCCGCCAGAGCCTGGAGTGGGTGGGCATCGAGCTTGATGAAAGCCCCTGGGTAGGCGGCCCCCACGCGCCCTACCGCCAGAGCGAGCGCAAACCCATGTACCGCGCCTACGCCGACCAGCTCATCCGCGACGGCTATGCCTACTACGCCTTCGACACGCCCGAAGAGCTGGACGCTATGCGCGAGCGCCTCACCGCCGCCAAGGTGCCCAACCCGCAGTACAACAGCATTACGCGCACCCAGATGCGCAACTCGCTGACCTTGCCCGAAAACGAAACCCAGGCCCTGCTCGACGCGGGCGCGCCCTACGTTATCCGCCTCAAGGTGCCGCGCAAAGAGGAAATCCGCTTCCAGGACCTCATTCGCGGCTGGGTGGTAGTGCATTCGTCGGCCGTGGATGACAAGGTGCTGATGAAATCGGACGGCATGCCGACCTACCACCTCGCCAACATTGTGGACGACCACCTGATGGAAATCTCCCACGTAATCCGGGGCGAGGAGTGGCTGCCCAGCGCGCCGCTGCACGTGCTGCTCTACCGCTATTTGGGCTGGGAAAAGACCATGCCGCAGTTTGCCCATCTGCCGCTGCTGCTCAAGCCCGACGGCACGGGCAAGCTCAGCAAGCGCGACGGCGACCGCCTCGGCTTCCCGGTGTTCGCGCTGGAGTGGCGCGGCACCGACGCCGAAACCGGCGAGCCTACCATCAGCAAAGGCTACCGCGAGGAGGGCTACCTGCCCGAGGCGCTGGTCAACTTCCTGGCCTTTTTGGGCTGGAACCCCGGCACGAGCCAGGAGATTTTCTCGATGCCGGAGCTGATTGATGCCTTCTCGATTGAGCGCGTGAGCAAGTCGCCCGCCAAGTTCGACCAGGCCAAAATCAAGTGGTTCAACGAGCACTACCTGCGCGCCAAGCCCGATGCCGAGCTGGCCCCCTACCTGCTCACGGCCCTGCAAGAGCACGGCATTGAGTGCTCGGCCGCCAAGGCCGAGCAGGTGGTAGGCGTGATGAAGGAGCGCGTGAGCTTCCCGCAGGATTTCTGGCAAGAGGCCAAGTACTTCTTCGAAGCCCCGACCGAGTACGACCAAGTGGTAGTAAGCAAAAAGTGGAACCCGCAGGTGTCGGCTGCCCTCGCCGCCTACGCCAATGCCCTGCCCGCCGACTCGGAGCCCAGCGCCAACGCCGAGGTGCTCAAGAATATCTTCAACGACACCACGGCCGCCCAAGGCCTCAAGCCCGGCCAGGTGCTGCAAGCCCTGCGCGTGGCCGTAACCGGGGCCGGGGCCGGCCCCGACCTCTTCGAGACGCTCGCCATCCTGGGCACGGGCGAGGTAGGACAGCGCCTGCGCGCCGCCATCGAGCGCCTGGGCTAGCCGCCCGCCCGCCCTAGTAGCAAGCCCCCCGGCCGCGTGGCCGGGGGGCTTTTTTGTGCCCGTGGCCCGGCGGGTAGGCGCGTGCCGGGTGGCTGCCGTGGGGCCCGGGCCGCCGGGTAGCACCATAAAGTAGTTGGCGCTGGGTTTGATAATATAATTATTGAAAGAAAAGCATTGCACTGTGTAGCCCTTGTTGGAGACGCTGGCTAGCACGGTGGCTGGTAGATGATAGCTGTTGTCTATTGTAAATATTATATTTCTTACGGGTGTAATGCAACTGTCCTTAAGGTCGTCATAGTAGCGATTAAGGGCGTTTTTGTAAGGAATAGGATTAATAAGGTGGGCCGTAGAAATATTTTTCTTGTGAGAAAAGTACTTTTACGAGTGTGTGCGGGCAATTCTGGGGGAAAGACTGCAAGTCGGGGGTTGAAAATATGATTTTTTAGTGGGTACTTTGTGGTAGATAATCACTTTCCAACTGTCACTGCTATGCACACTACTTCGCACGAGTCGGCCCAGGGGCTGCTGGTTTATTTCCCGGCCGGGCGGCTGGGGCAACTGGGGCTGCGGCCCGGCGGCCCGGGTGCCCTGGGGGCCCGCTAGGGCGTCCCGCTTATCCTTAAAAAATTACTTGATTGCTATTCCATTGGTTATGTTCTGTTCTTTATCGTTAGTAGAAGCAAAAAAATGGCTGCGTCGGGCGGCGCTGTTGCTGGTAGTGGTGCCGGGGGCGGCCCTGGCCCAAACCACCGACTTTGTGTATACCGGGCAACCCCAGACGTATACCGTGCCGGCAGGCACCACGCGCCTGAGCGTGGTGGCGGTGGGCGCGGCCGGGGGCCGCGTCAGCCGCATTCAGGCCCGGTCTACCGGGGCCGAGGTGCGCGCTACCATCGCGGTGGTGCCGGGCGAAGTGCTGACCGTGGTGGTGGGCGAGCAGGGGGCCGATGGCTCGGGCGCGGATAGCTACAACGGTGGCGGCGGCGGCGGCGGTGGCGCGGGCAGCGGCGGCGGGGCCACCGACCTGCGCCGCGCTGGCGTGCCCACCGGCGATTACCTCGCCACGCGCAATGCCCTGCTGGTGGCGGGCGGGGCGGGCGGCACCGACTGGATAAACTCGCCCACCCCGCAGGGCGGCACCGGGGGCGCGCCCTACGGCGGCGACGGCGTGGGCCTCAGTGGCAACGTGCCGGGCAAGGGCGCTACCCAGCGTGCGGTGGGCGGCGGCGGCATCGCGGGCAGCCAGGGCGAGGGCGGCTCGGGCGGCTATGGCGGCGGCGGCGGCGGCTACTACGGCGGCGGCGCGGCCGGCCTCAATGGCAACTCGGGCGGCGGCGGCGGGGGCTCATCGTGGGTGGCACCCGCTGCCGTGGTGGGCGCGCCCACCTACGGCCTGGCCGACGCGGCCACGGCCGGCCGCCTCAGCATTACGGCGCTGCCGCCTGATGGGCCGCTGCCCGTGCAGCTCACCGCTTTCACGGCCCAGCTGCGGCAGGCCGGCGTAGATGTAGCCTGGCACACGGCCTCGGAAGTCAACAGCGCCCACTTTGAGATAGAGCGCAGCCTCGACGGGCGCACGTTTGCCCGGCTGGGCACGGTGGCGGCCGGTGGCACTACCAGCCAGGCCCGCGCCTATGCCTTCCGCGATGCCCAGCTGCCCGCCGGGGCCAGCACCCTCTACTACCGCCTGCGGCAGGTAGACCTCGATGGCAGCGCCCACTACTCGCCGGTGCGGGCGGTGGCTCTGGCGGCGGGCGGCGTGGCCTTCGGGGCCGAGGCCTATCCCAACCCCTGGGCCGATGAGCTGCACGTGCGCCTGGCGGGCTTTGGCCCCGAGCCCGTGCGCCTGGCGCTCTACGATGCCACGGGCCGGCTAGTGCTCAGCCACACGGCCGCCGCGGCCGAGCAGCTGGCGCTGCCCGGCGCGGCTACCCTGCCCGGTGGCGTGTATGCCCTACGCATCAGCCAGGGCAGCCAGCAGCTGGTGGTGAAGCTGGCGCACTAGGGGAGGGGCACCCCGCAAAGCCTTGGGGGCCGGCTGCAAGTAGCCGGCCCCTTTTTTTGTGCTTGGCGCAGCCGGTCCGGCCCTCATGCAACTCGCCGGGCTATGGCTTGCACTGCGCGGCCCCGAGGGAGGTGCCCTGGCTTGGCCACCGGGCTTTCGGCTGTCCGCTTTGCGCGCCCTGGCTTTGCGCAAGGGCGTTTTTGTTGGTCGTAGGGGTGCCCCCAGCGGATGTAGGGGCGTTTTCGGCAAGCGTGGGGGCACCCCCAGCGGGCGTGGGGACTCCCCCAGCGGGCGTGGGAACTCCCCCAGCGGGCGTGGGGGCGCCCCCAGCGGGTGTAGGGGCGCCCCCAGCGGGCGTGGGGGCATCCCCAGCGAGCGTGGGGGCGCCCCCACGCCCGCTGGGAAATAACTAGCCGGCAACTGGCAGACCCAGGCTACCGGCCCTTAGCTGCCGCCTGCTGCCGCCAAGCTTCTGCCAGTCCATGCCAGCACCCGTGTTGGCTCCTGCAAAGCAAAAATTGTATTAAGTAAAGTTATAAAAATAAGTAAGGCACTCGGCCGTACCAAGAGGAGGTAGCCATTATTCAGGCTGGTAACGCTGGCTGGCTTCGGGAAAGTAATTATATTATTGGAAAAGTGTAATAACGGGTGCAAAGGACCTGACAGGCGAAATAAAGCGCATAAGTAACAGGGTGTGGGAAGGGTGATGGTTGGCCTGAAACTTTTTTTAGTGCAAAAAGCGCCTTGCCAGGGCTATGCTGGCGGTTGAGGTAAAAAGATAATCGTGGGTATGGTGCGAATGTGCTTTTTGGGTCGTTGCTTTGAAATGAGTTTTATCATTTTCCTTATTCATATGAAAAAAGACTGGTACCCTCATCAAGAAGCTAAACGCGCCGCATTCCTGGAAAACTTCGTGGCCAACATCGACAAAGCCTGCGGGCTGCTCAATGTGTCGACGAGCACCTACGCCGACTCCATCACGGCGGCCCGGGCCTGGCTGGCCGCCCACGAGGCGCGCCTGACTGCCCAAAAGGAGTTTGACACGGCCCTGCTCACCTTTCAGCGGCAAGCCGCCAGCACCGACAAGTCGGTGCGCGGGGCCGCCAAGCAAATCAAGAACATCGTGAACGTGCCCACCGAGGTACTGACGCTGCTGGAGCTGGTGGCTACCGGCGAGCCCACCACCGCCCGCGTAGAGGCGCAGGCCCCGCGCCTGGTAGCCAGCGTGGAGCTGGGCACGGTAGTGCTGAAATACCGCAAAATGGGCCACCAGGCCGTGCAGGTGTACAGCTGCCGCACCGGCGAAGACGCTTTTTCGCTGCTGGGCACCTACACCCAGGCCCGCCTCGAAGACGCCCGCCCCAACCTGGTGCCCGGCCAGCCCGAGCAGCGCCAGTACTACGCCATTTATGTAGACCGCGACCAGCCCACGGGCAGCCAGAGCGCCACCGTGAGCGTGGCCGTGGGCAGCCAGCCCATGGTGCTGGCCGGCCGCTAAGCCCCAGCCGCTGCGCCGAAGAAGCGCGGCGGTATTTACTACGTTTTTTACTTGCTATCAGTTGTCATGCAATTCTTTATTCCTATTCATAAGCTAGCCACGAAAGCTACCGGCGTGGGCGCACTGCTCGCGCTGCCGCTGGGGGGCACCTGGGCCGCGCCGGCCGCCGGCGCGGCCGGCACCGGCCGCGCCCCGGCCACCCAGCCAGCCGCCGGGCGGCCCACTCGCCGCCCGTTAGGTTCGCTGGCTACGGCCGCGCTGGCCTGCACCACTCCCAATAATGCCCTCAACCTCGACGGCACCAACGACTACGTGCGCAGCACGGGCGCGCTGCCGGCCAGCAGCGAGCTCACCATCGAAACCTGGGTGAACCCCAGCGCCTACCCGGCCGCCGGCGACTACGCGGCTATCCTCAACGGCGACAACTTCGTGGGCGGCATCCTGCACTTCGAGCTGCAAAGCGATGGCGCGGTGGTGCTGTCGGTGGGCGGGGGCGTGGCGGGCGTCAGCGCGTTTCAGCTGCCGCTGGGCAGCTGGTCGCACGTGGCGGCCGTGTACTCGAGCACGAGCAGCACGCTCACGTTTTACCTCAACGGGGTGGCCCAGAATACCCTGCCCGTGACGACCAATGCCGGCGTGAGCGCCCAGGCCTACATCGTGGGCGGCTGGAACGACGGCGGCACCGTGCGGCGCTTCTTCGGCGGCAGCCTCAACGAGCTGCGCGTGTGGAACACCGCCCGCACCGCCGCCCAGCTGGCCAACACCTACAGCCAGGCCCTGACCGCGCAGCGCAACCTGGTGCTGGGCTATTCCTTCGACCAGGGCACGGCCGGCGGCACCAACACCAGCACCAATACCCTCACCGACAACTCGGGCAATACCCGCAACGGCACGCTCACCAACTTTGCCCTCACCGGGACGGGCAGCAACTGGGTGGCCGGCAACGACTTTACCTCGAACGCCGACGTGGCCAGCTACAGCCCCACCAGCGGCAGCCCCACCGCCAATGTCACGCTCAGTGGCACGGGCCTGGGCGCCGTGACGGGGGTTAGCTTTAATGGCACGCCGGCCACCTTCACCCTCACCGATGGCACCATCCTGGTGGCGCAGGTGCCGGCCGGGGCCACCAGCGGGCCCATCAGCTTCCGCACGGCCTGCGGCACGCAAACCGTGGCGGGCACCTTTACCATGTGCACCGGCCCGGCGGCCACGGCGCAGCCGGCCAGCCTCTACCTCAGCTCGGGGGGCACGGCCACGGTGGCTGCCACCAGCCTGTATACCGGCCCGGCGGGCAGCAACTGCGGCACCTTCACCATCGGGGCCCAGAAGATATTGAGCGCCTACGCCACCGAGGGCAACACCATCACGCTGACCGCGCCGGCGGGCACCACCTTTACGGCGGTGGCTTTTGCCAGCTACGGCGCGCCCATCGCCAACAGCAACGGTACCTACACCGTGAGCCCCAGCTGCCACGCCCCCAACAGCCAGAGTGTGGTGGAGGCCGCTGCACTGGGCAAAAATACCTTTACGATAAAGGCCGACAACAACATTTTCAGCGACCCCTGCTTTGGCACCAACAAGGCGCTGGCCATCCAGGTAAGCTACGGCGCGGCGCAGCCCGCTGCTACCCTGAGCTTCGACTGCGCCGAAATCGGCAACAACCCCGTGCTGCTGACCGTGGCCGACGACTACGGGGTAAAGAGCACGTCCATCACGACCGTGGCCGTGGCCGATGTGCAGCAGCCCGGCGCGGGCAGCGGCCCGCTGCCCGCCGCCCCGGCCGTGGCCCTGGCCAACGTGCCGGAGGCCGTGAACTACGGCATTCTGTACCAGCTCGACGCGCCCAACGTGGCAGCCTTCAACCAGAACGGCGTGCCCTACGGCATCGACAACAGCGGGGCCGCCGTGGCCAAGCCCGGCCGCGTGGCCTACCTGGTAGAGCTCACCGACGGTAGCAGCAGCAAGTGGGTGTGGACCTCGATGGACAACTTTGCCCCCACGCTGGCCGGCCTGGGCCTCCCCAACCCCACCACCAACAACGTGGCGCTGCACCAGAACGTGAGCAACCTCACGGTGTATGCCAGCGCCAACGCCGGCGTGGCTACCGGCACCAACCTGGGCCCCGGCCGCATCGAGATGTGGCACCTGAACTACCTGACGGGCAACGCCGACAACGTGCCGGGCGCCAGCGCCAGTACCTATGATTTTGGCGACCAGGTAGGCAGCGGCGCCAGCTACGGCTCGTTTCAGGTGCACAACCTGGCGGCCCGCCAAACGGTGTTTGCCTACAACAACTGGGCGGTGGCTACCAACCCCGGCGACCTGGGCATTGGCAGCCAGGTAGGCGGCAGCGGCCACCCCGACTGGACGTTTGCCTACAATGCCGCCGGCTACAGCGTGAAGCGCATTACGGTGCTCGTGCCCAACGTGGCGGTGTTTCTGAAGCCGGCCGCGCTGGCCCTGCCCGCCTCGGGCAGCCTCACGCTGGCGGCCAGCGACATCATGACCGGCCCGCTGAGCGACAACTGCGGCATCCGGAGCACGGTGCTCTCGCCCAATACTTTCACTTGCACCAACCTGGGGGCCAATACCGTGACCCTGACCTTGACCGACGCCGCTGGCAACGTCACCAGCGGCACCACCACCGTGACGGTGAGCGTGCCGGCCATCACGAGCACTACCTGGAACGGCAACGTGAGCAGCGACTGGACCGACTGCCGCAACTGGAGCTACGGCCAGATGCCCACGGCTGCCATCAGCGCCGTGCTGCCCGGCAACGTGCCCAACGCCCCCAGCGTGACTACCGGCACGGGCCAGACCAAGGACATCAACATCAGCGGCACCAATGGCCTGAGCCTCGCCGCCGACGGCACCCTCAACGTGTACGGCAGCTGGGTCAACACCAGCTCGGCCAGCAGCCTGGCCGGCACCGTGGCCTTCGTGGGCAGCACCAACCAAACCATCAACCAGCCCGGTAGCCTGCTCTTTGGCCGCGTGGCCGTGAACAAGCCCAGCGGCAACCTGACCCTGGCCCAAAGCATGGGCGTGGCCCAAAGCCTGACCTTGACCAGCGGCGTGCTCACCACGGGCAGCTTCCAGGCGCAGCTCGCCCCCACGGCCACCATCGCCGAAACCGAAACCAGCTACGTGACCGGCAACGTGGCCACTGACCGCGTGCTGGGCAGCGCCGCCGACGACTTTGGCGGCCTGGGGTTGGTGCTGGCTCCGGCCAGCGGCAGCGTGGCCCCCGGCGCTACCACGGTGGTGCGCACCACGGGCACTACCCTCAGCGGCAACGGCACCAGCAAGAGCATTCAGCGCTACTTCGACATTCAGCCCGCCACCAACACCGGCCTGAACGTGGACATGACCTTCAGCTACTTCGACCATGAGCTCAACAGCATTCCGAAGGCCAACCTAGTGCTGTATAAGAGCGAAAGCAGCCCCAACGGCCCCTGGGCCAACATGGGCGGCACCAGCGACGTGCCCAACAACCGCGTGCTGAAGACCGGCCTCACCGATTTCAGCATCTGGACGCTCGGCAACATGATGAACCCGCTGCCCGTGCGCCTGCTCGACTTCGCGGCCCAGCCCCAGGGCGCGGCCGTGGGCCTGAGCTGGCACACCGCCAGCGAAAAGAACAGCACCCGCTTCGACATCGAGCGCAGCCTCGACGGCGTGGCCTTTGCCAAGCTGGGCACCGTAGCGGCCCAGGGCACTACCACCCAGGCCCACGCCTACGCCTTCCGCGATGCCCAGCTGCCCGCCGGGGCCAACGCCCTCTACTACCGCCTGCGGCAGGTAGACGCCGATGGCACCTTTGCCTTCTCGCCTGTGCGCACCGTGCGCGTGGCCGACGGCCGCGCCAGCGCCGGCCTCCTGGCCCTCGCCCCCAACCCCACGCACGCCGGGGCGGCCCTTAGCGGGGCCCCCGCCGGGGTAGCCGTGCAGGTGCTCGACGCCCTGGGCCGCACCGTGTACGCCACCACTACCACCGCCGAGGGCACGGCCACGCTGGCCTTGCCGGCGGGCCTGCCCGGTGGGGTATACATCGTGCGGGCCGGCACCCAGGTAGCCCGCCTCACCGTGGAGTAGGCCCCTGATTTTGCCAAGCCCTTGCATCAGGCCGCGCCGGATAGTCTCCGGCGCGGCCTTTTGCGTAATAACGACCGGCTGCTAATTGTTCATTGCTAATTGCTCATTGAAAAGATGGCTAAGAAACCCACCAAACCCAAGCAAAAAGCCCCCGAGCCCGACAAAAAGGCCCGTGTGCACAAAGAGCTCGAAGGCTTCGAAATCGGGGTGAACCCCCTGGGCGAAATCACCTCTAACTATTCCATCGAGCAGATAAATCAGTTTCTGGGCCGCCACGTGCGCGACAAGAAAATCGTGCACCGCGAAGGCCAGTTCGGCGAAGACGCCCGTGCCGAGGCCGAAGCCGCCGCCCAGGCCGCCCGCCGCAGCCGCGAAGACGAAGACTTCGAGGTAGCCGAAGGCCCCGAGGAGCCCGAAGAATCGGACGAGGACTTTATGAAGCGCACCAGCCGCGAGGCCAAGCGCAAAAAAGACGTCGGCAACGACACCGACGAAGCCGCCGAAACGCGCGCGGAGCTGTAGGGGAGCGGGTGAGCGGTTGAGTGGGTGAGTACGGTCGTCATGCTGAGCGCAGCATCTCCACCGCCTCGTTGCACAGCTTGGAAGAAGTGATAGAGATGCTTCGCTGCGCTCAGCATGACGACCGTACTCACCCACTCACCCGCTCACCCGCTCACCCAAAAAAACCGCTCATTCACCAACCCGGCTGGCTACCTTCTGGCCTTTCTCATAGGTATCGACCCCGACCAGGCGGCCGGCTTCGGAAAAGCGCTGCCACTCGCCCAACCAGTAGTAGTGTAGCACGGCACCCTCGTCGGCCACGCGGGCGCGGCCTTTCTGGGCCACCTGGCCGTTGGGATGGTAGAAGGTGATGGTGCTGTAGTGGCGGCGGTAACGCTCCTCGTGGTCGAGGGTGCCGAGCTGGGTGTAGTAGCGCCAGTGGCCCACGGGCCGCCCGTGGCGGTAGCGCCCGGTAGTGAAGCGCGACTGCTTGTTTTTGTTGTCGAAATACGTGCGCCAGCGGCCTTGCTCGCGGCCCTGGTGGTCGTAGCCATTGGTGCGCCAGAAGGCGGCGTGCTGGCGGCCGGGCACCGCCGTGGTGCAGGCCGTGGCCCCGGCCAGGCCGAGGAAAAGGAGGAACTGAGCGCGCATGGCAGGGTAGTGAAGGTGTGAGGGTTAGGTGCCAGCCTTGAACGGTAAAAACTACCTGTAAGTATATCGGCCTGCCGGCGATATAGCGCGTGGCCTACTTTTGCCACTCACCCTTATTTCTGCTTTGCTCATGCGCTCGCACGACGTAGACTACCGCATTCTGGGCTCCGATATCCAGGTGCTCGAAATTGAGCTCGACCCCCAGGAAACCGTCATTGCCGAGGCCGGCGCGATGGTGTACATGGACGAGGCCATCGCCTTCGAAACCAAGATGGGCGATGGCTCGGAGCCCGACCAAGGCTTTATGGGCAAGCTATTCTCGGCGGGTACCCGCCTCATCACCGGCGAAAGTTTGTTTCTGACCCACTTCACGCACCGGGGCAGCTACGGCAAAAGCCGGGTAGCCTTTTCGGCGCCCTACCCCGGCACCATCATTCCGCTCGACCTGGGCACCCTGCCCCAGGGCCTCATCGTGCAGAAAGACGGCTTTCTGGCCGCCGCGCGGGGCACCAAAATCAGTTTGCACTTCAACCAGAAATTCGGCGCGGGCTTTTTCGGCGGCGAGGGCTTCATTTTGCAAAAGCTCACCGGCGACGGCAAGGCCTTTGTGCACGCGGGCGGCACCATCATCGAAAAGCGCCTCCACAACGAGCTACTACGCGTGGACACGGGCTGCATCGTGGCCTTCGAGCCGGGCATCGATTTTAGCGTGGCGCGGGCCGGCGGCCTCAAGTCGATGATATTTGGCGGCGAAGGGCTGCTGCTGGCCACGTTGCGCGGCACCGGCCGCGTCTGGATTCAGTCCATGCCCGTCAAAAAGCTCATTCAGGCCCTGGCCCCGAGCGGCGGCAACGCCCGCAAGGAAAGCGGCAGCGTGCTCGGCGGCGTGGTCAATAACTGGCTGGATGAGTAGCCGCGGCGCTGCCGGCCGCGCCGGTAGCGGGGGCCTCGCGGCCGGCAAAATGCGTGCCCACGATAACGGCCACGGCCACCAGCAGCGCCACGGCCAGCAGGCCCAGTAGCACTAGTATGCGGCGGGTGGGGGCCTGGGCAGCGCTCAGCTGCCGGGCCCCGTTGAAAGATGAGCGGCGGTAGCGCCGTTCGGAAGCAGCCAGCGGCCGGGCCGAGGCAGAGCGGGGAGAAGCCATGAATACTAAAATAAGCGGGTGGGAAGTAGGTAGATAGCAGCGGTAACAAGTCGGGAAAGTTACGAAGAAACGCCCTGACCGGATTAGTTAATGCGACCAAGCCAGACTGCTAATCTCCCAACGGCCTGGTTTTCGAAAAAACTCCCGAAGTTGTTGCCCGTTACCCAAGTAGCCGCCGCTCAATGTTTAGCTTTTGCAATATAGGCCCATGACCATCGCGTTTGCGCCCAACTACGTGCTGCCGCTGCCGCCGGGCCACCGCTTCCCGATGCTGAAGTACGAGCTGCTGCCCGAGCAGCTGCTGCACGAGGGCACCGCCACGGCCAGCGACTTTTTTGTGCCCACCCCGCCGCCCCTGGCCGATGTGCTGCTCACCCACGAGGCCGACTACGTGCGCCGGCTGCTGGCCGGGCAGCTCACGCGGCAAGAGGAGCGGGCCAGCGGCTTTCCGTGGAGCCCGGCCCTGGCCGAGCGCGAGATGGTGCTGCTGGGCGGCACCATCGGCTGCGCGCAGCGGGTGCTGGCGGGCGCGGGCGTGGCCCTCAACATTGCGGGTGGCACGCACCACGCCTTTGCGGGCCGCCCCGAGGGCTTTTGCCTGCTCAATGACCAAGCGGTGGCTGCCAACTGGCTGCTGGCGCACGAGCCGGCGCGGGTGCGCCAGATTCTCATTATCGACCTCGACGTGCACCAGGGCAACGGCACGGCGGCCCTGTTCCAACACGAGCCGCGGGTGTTCACGTTTTCGATGCACGGGGCGCGCAACTTTCCAGGCCGCAAGGAGATATCGGACCTCGACCTGCCGCTGCCCGACGGCCTCGGCGACGACGACTACCTGGCTTTGCTGGCCGGCACGCTGCCGCGCCTGCTCGACGAGCAGGTGCGGCCCGACTTCGTGTTTTACCTCAGCGGGGTAGACGTGCTGGCCACCGATAAGCTCGGCTACCTGGCCCTCACGCGGGCCGGCTGCCGCCGCCGCGACGAGCTGGTGCTGAGCGCGTTGCGCCAGCGCGGCCTGCCCACGGTAGTGTGCATGGGCGGCGGCTACTCCGAGAAGATAAGCGACATCGTGGAGGCCCACGCCAACACCTACCGCGTGGCGGCCGACTTGTGGGGGTAGTGTAGGGTAAGCTTTAGCTTGCTGGCCTTGCCGACCGCAAAAAAGGCAAGCTAAAGCTTACCCTACAGCAGTAAAACGCCCCGCTTCGGGGCCGAAGCGGGGCGTTTTATGAAAACCGGTTTTACCGGTAAGTAGCTAGCTTAGTGCTGGTTCGAGGGGCGGTTCGGGTCGTCCGAGGTGCCGCTGAAGGTTTTCGAGAACCAGTCTTTGATTTCGTCGATGGCGTGGCCGGTTTTCTGTTGTAGCTGGCCAAACCACTCGTCTTGCTTGCCTTCGTCGTAGGCCATGTCATCGTCGGTCAGCTGGCCCCACTTCTGCTTGGCAGCGCCTTTGATTTCGTTCCAGTTGCCGCGAGCGCGCAGCTCGGTGCTGTCGTTGACGTTATTGTTGTTAGCGTCCATGAGTGAAAAAGGTTGAAGGTGGGTTGTGAGGCTTGTACGGCGATAAGCTGCACGGGGTTGGGCTAGTGCCGTCTGCTACCGTAGTGGGGGGCTTATTTTGGTGCCGAATAACCTCGCCCTCTCATGGATGACCTGCGCCTGACCCTGCAAACCCTGCCCCCCGACGACCGCCGCGACCTCGAGCGGTTTATTCAGTGGCAGCGCCGCAAGGCCACCGGCCGGCAAGACTTGCGCCTGCTCGAGCTGCTACTCAGCCCCAAGGAATACAAGACCGAGGCGCTCATTGCCAAGCTTTACCCCGACGAGCCCAACCCCGTAGCCTACTACGCCCTGCGCAAGCGGCTGCTGCGGTATCTCACCGATTTTTTGCTGCTGCGGCAGCGCCAGCACGATGCCACGGCCGCCACTTCGGTGCGCGGGCAGCTCACGCTGGCGCAGTACCTGTTTGGGGCGGGCGTGCCGCGCCTGGCCTGGAACCTGCTGCGCAAAGCCGAAAAGCTGGCCCAGGACAACGAGCAGTACGAGCCCCTGAACGCGGTGTACAACCTCCAGATTCAGTACGCCAGCTCGCCCCACGCCGAGCCGCTCGACGCCATCTTGGAGCGCCGCCGCCGCAACAAAAAAGCCGCCGACGAAGAGGAGCGAGCCGCCATTGCCGACAGCCTCCTGCGCCAGCGCCTGCGCCAGGCCCGGCAGCACGGCCGCGGCGCTGTGCCGGCCGACGAGATTTTGCGCAGCATTCTGACTGAATACGACTTGCAGGAGGCGTTTGCGCGCTCGCCCTCGCTGCTGTGCCGCCTCATGAGCATCACGCGGCACGCCATGCTGGTGCGCGGCGATTTTGCGTCGTTTGCGCCCTACATCGAGCGCTGCTACCGGCTTATGGAGCGCCGCCACGGCTTTGCGCCGGCCCACCGGGGCTACCAGCTGCGGCTGCTGTATATGCTGGCGCACGCGCTCTACCGCTCGCGGCGCTTTCCCGAGTCGGTGGCGTATTTGGAGCAGGGGCTGGCCGTGCTGGCCGCCGCGCCGGGCCGGCAGCTGGCCGAGCTGCAACCGCGCTTCACGTTTTTGCTGGCGGCCAACTGTGCCTTTCTGCGGCGCAACAAGGAGAGCATCCGCATTCTGGAAGAAGCGCTGGCTGCCCAACCGCCGCTATTGCCCGCCGACCAGCTTACGGCGCGCTTGCAGCTTAGCTTTCACTACTTCGCCGACGCCAACTACCACAAAGCCAACCAGACGCTCATCAGCCTCGACCGCACCGACCACTGGCTCGAGCAAAACCTGGGCATGGAATGGCTGCTCAACCACAACCTCGGCGAGATGCTGGTGCAGCTGGAGCTCGGCAACCCCGACCAGGCGCTGACGCGCCTGCGTGCCATCGAGCGGCGGCTGCACGAGCAGTTTCCGGCCGCCGCGGCCACGGCCGATGCGCTGGCCGCGCCGCTGGGCGGGCCCTACCACGCGGTGCTCAGCTTCCTGGGCTTCGTGCGCGAGATTATTGCCGACCCGGCCGTGGCCCGCACGCCGGGCTTTGCGGCGCGGGTGGCGCGCATTCCGGCGTTTTTGTCGGAGGAGCGCGAAGACTTACAAGTCATTAGCTTCTATGCCTGGCTGAAGGCGCGGGTGCTGGGCCGGCCCTACCACGAGGTGCTGTTGCAACTGGCGGAGGGGTAGCGCGGGCTTTCAGTTCGCGAGCAACTAATTCATGTCGCGATGTAGCCCCGTAGGGGCGGCCCGTCGGTAGAAAATGGATTGGCTCCGAGGCATCCAAGCCCCGTAGGGGCGACCCAATCAACTGGTTGGGTCGCCCCTACGGGGCTTTCGCCGCTTTTTGCTTGGTGGCTGCTACCAACGGGTCGCCCCGCTGGGGCTGCTATCAATAGGCCGTCGCCAATACAGACCGTGAGTGCTCGCGGACTGAAAGTCCGCGCTACCTGGCCAGCTGGTTGATGTTCTTCACCTCCAATACGTTCGCGGGTGCGCCGCGCTCGGCGGCGTGCAGCATAGCCAAACCCAGTTCGCGTAGCGTGCTGGCGTAGTTAAATAGCCGCGCCAGCGGCATCAGCCAGCTAAACCAGCGGTAGGCGGCGAGCACGTGCCGCTGGCCCTTCACGGGTTTCAGGCCGCCCGGCCGAAACATGTAGGCCGACCGGAAGGGCAGTGCCAGCAGGTCATTTTCGGTGCGGCGCTTCACCCTGGCCCACATGGCTTGCCCGCCGGTGCCCGCGCCCGATACGTAGCAAAACGTGGCCTGCGGCGAGTGCCGCAGCAGCGTGCGGGCAACGTGCAGCGTCAGGTCGTGCGTCACGCGGGTGTAAGCGTCCTCCTTCATGCCCAGCGACGACACGCCCGCGCAGAAAAAGCACGCCGTGTAGCCCGTCAGCTCGTCCTCCATGCCGCTAAGGTCGAAGAAATCGGCTACCAGCAGCTCGTGCAGCTTGGGGTGCGCGTGCCCGCTGGGCTTGCGGCTGATGGAGAGCACCGTTTCGACTTCGGGCTGGCCGAGCAGCGTGAGCAGCACGCCTTCGCCGACCATGCCGGTAGCGCCGGTGAGAATAATGCGTTGGGACATTGGGTAGGGTAAGCTTTAGCTTGCCAGACGCAGGAGCGTGGGTTTTGTTTTAAACCCAACAGCTATAAGCCAAACAATCAAGCTAAAATGCGCCGTAGCTTTGGTCTAACGTACGGTATACATCCCGCCAACACGGTCGCCTATAAACGGCGAACCCCCGGCGTTGCGGGACGCCGAGGGTTCAAGAAGTGGGTGACGCGACACCCTCTCCTTACCCATGCAAAGGGAACGTGCGCTACAGCTATTCAAAGCACTCGGCAAGGCTGCCTTGCTGGGCTTCGTGAGCGGAGCAGCGAAGGCCATCGGCCTTCGCTGCTCCGCTCACTGGCTTGAGTGGTTGGGTAGCCTGCCGGGCCGGGAGGCTCGGTAGGTTATTTTTTTTGTAGTGCAAATGTAACATGCTGAGCGTAAGTTTAGTTGTGGAATGGAGTGGCACTCCGTTTCGCGTCTGGGCGCGCTAGCCTGACGCCAAACGGAGTGCCACTCCGTGCTACAGCTCCTTGCGCAGGCGGGCCACCGGGATATTGAGCTGCTCGCGGTACTTGGCCACCGTGCGGCGGGCGATGTTGTAGCCCCGCGCGTTCAGCATTTTTTCGAGCTTGTCGTCGCTCAGCGGGTGGTCTTTTTTCTCGCCGCCGATGAGGTCTTTCAGAATGCTTTTCACTTCGCGGCTGCTGGCGTCCTCGCCCGAGTCGGTGGCGATGCCTTCTGAGAAGAAAAACTTGAGCGGGTAAATGCCATGCTCGGTCTGGATGCTCTTCGAGTTAGCTACCCGGCTGATGGTGCTGATATCCATGCCGATGGCCTGGGCGATGTCCTTGAGAATCATGGGCCGCAGCTTCGAGTCGTCGCCGGTGAGGAAGAACTCGCGCTGGCGCTCCACGATGGCCGACATGGTGCGCAGCAGCGTATTCTGCCGCTGCCGGATGGCGTCGATAAACCACTTGGCCGAGTCGAGCTTCTGCTTCACAAAGCTCACGGCCTCCTTCATTTTCTGGTCCTTTTTGGCCGCCTTGTCGTAGGTCTGAAGCATCTCGCGGTAGTCGCGGCTCACGCGCAGCTCGGGGGCGTTGCGGGCGTTGAGAGTCAGGTTCAGCTCGCCGTTGTCGTTGGTCAGGATGAAGTCGGGCATGAGGTACTGCGCGCCGCCGGCGCTACCCTTGCCGCCGCTCACGGGGCCACTGCCGCCGGGCTTGGGGTTCAGCTTCAGAATGACGGCCACGGCGTCTTTCAGCTCGTCGTCCTCTAGGTCGAGCCGTTGCTGAATACGCTGGTAGTGCTTTTTGGTAAACTCCTCAAACGTCTCGGTCAGAATACGTTCGGCGTTTTGGGTGGCTTCGTCCTGCGGGCGCCGCTCCAGCTGGAGCATCAGGCACTCGGGCAGGTCGCGGGCCGCGATGCCGGCCGGGTCGAAGGTCTGGATGACGCGCAATACGCTTTCAATCTCGGCCTCGGTAGCTTCGATGTTCTGGCTGAAGGCCAGGTCGTTGGCAATGGCTGCGAGGTCGCGCCGGATGTAACCGTCGCCATCAATCGAGCCAATGAGCTGCTCGCCAATGCTTTGCTCCAGCTCGTCGAGCTGGGCGTAGTGCAGCTGGTCGAGCAGCGAGTCTTGCAGCGAGCCGCTGGTGTCGGCCAGCGGCATTTCGCGCTCTTCCTCGTCGCCGGGGCCGTCGCCCTGCATTTTGTAGCCCGCTATCTCGTCGTCGTTGACGTAGTCGCTGATGTCGATGTCGTGGTTGTCGTTGTCAATGCCCAGGGCCTCGGGCTCGGCGGCGGACTCGGGGCGCTCGTCGGCGTAGTCGTCGGCGGGGCTGCTCTCGTCGCGCTCGCTGCTGCTAAAGTCCTCATCCAGCGTATTATCATCGCTGTCGAGCGAGTCGTTGGGGTCGTTGTCGTCGGCCGCGTCGTCGGGGCTGTCGTCGCGCTCGGCCTCCTCGCTGTCGCCTTCTTCCAAGGCGGGGTTTACCTCCATTTCCTCCTTAATACGCGTTTCTAGCTCGGCCGTAGGTATTTGCAGCAGCTTGATAAACTGAATCTGCTGCGGCGAAAGGCGTTGGGAAAGGTGCTGGGAAAGGTCGAGGCGTTGCATGGGCAGGAAACTAGCAAAAACGGGCCTGCCGGCCGGGGCCGGCAGGATAGATACGGCAGAACAAACTAACCAGTCGTAGCCTCATACTAGCAAATTTCGGCTGGGGTTAGCCCGTGGGCGGCGGCGGCGGCTGGCACTGGCTTTACATTTGCGGGCGTATTGGGTTTTTGGTTTCTGATTTTTAGTTGTGGATGCTACCACGCCTGAAATTCAGAAACCAGGAACCAGAAACCAGAAACCAACCTCATGCCCGCCGACCAGCTCCGCCGCACCCGCATTCAAGACCTGCTTTCGAGTACCGACCTCAACCGCGACGTGCTGGTGAAGGGCTGGGTACGCACCCGCCGCGGCAACAAATACGTGCAGTTCATCGCCCTCAACGACGGCTCGGGCCTGGCCACGCTGCAAGTAGTAGCCGACGCCGAGAAGTTTCCCGAGGAAAGCCTGAAAGGCGTGACTACCGGCTCGTGCATCGCGGTGCGCGGCCAGCTGGTAGCCAGCCAGGGCAAAGGCCAATCGTCGGAGATTCAGGCCACTGAGATAACCGTGCTCGGCACCGCCGACCCCGAAGCCTACCCGCTGCAAAAGAAAGCAACCTCGCTGGAGCACCTGCGCGAAATCGCCCACTTGCGCCCCCGCACCAACACCTTCGGGGCGGTGCTGCGCATCCGGCACGCGCTGGCGTTCGCCATTCACGACTACTTCAATAAGAACGGCTTCTACTACGTCCACACGCCCATCATCACGGGCTCCGACGCCGAGGGTGCGGGCCAGATGTTCCGCGTGACGACCCTGCCCCCCGAGCACCCGCCGCGCACCGAAGACGGCTCGGTGGACTTTGCGGAAGACTTCTTTGGCAAGCAAACCAACCTCACCGTATCGGGCCAGCTCGAAGGCGAGTTGGCGGCCATGGCGCTGGGCAGCGTGTACACCTTCGGCCCCACCTTCCGGGCCGAAAACTCGAACACCGCCCGCCACCTCGCCGAGTTCTGGATGATAGAGCCCGAAGTGGCTTTCAACGACCTCACCGACAACATGGACCTGGCCGAGGACTTCCTCCAGAGCCTGGTGAAGTATGCGCTGGAGCACTGCGCCGCCGACCTGCAATTCCTCAACGACACCTACGACAAGGAGCTGCTGGAGCGCCTCAAGTTTGTGACCGACAATGCCTTCCAGCGCCTCACCTACACCGAGGCGGTGGAGATTCTGAAATCGGCCAAGAAGAAATTTGAATTCCCCGTAGACTGGGGCACCGACTTGCAGAGCGAGCACGAGCGCTACCTCGTGGAAAAGCACTTCAAGAAGCCGGTTATCCTCACCAACTACCCCAAGGAAATCAAGGCCTTCTACATGAAGCTCGACGACGACGGCCGCACGGTGCGGGCCATGGACGTACTCTTCCCCGGCATCGGCGAAATCATCGGTGGCTCGCAGCGCGAGGAAGACCTGGCCAAGCTCGAAGCCCGCATGGCCGAAATGCACGTGCCCGCCGACGAGCTGTGGTGGTACCTCGACACGCGCCGCTTCGGCACCGCGCCGCACGCCGGCTTCGGCCTAGGCTTCGAGCGCCTGGTGCTGTTCGTGACGGGCATGACCAACATCCGCGACGTCATTCCGTTCCCGCGCTTTCCCAAGAACGCCGAGTTTTAAGGCGGGGGTTGAAAGCGCTTGCCTTTGCGAGCGCCGAGAAGAAAACACTAAAAAAGCAGCCCCGGCGGGGCTGCTTTTTTTATGCAGCTACTCAAAGCGCTCAGGCGCACATTCGTTGAGGCAATCGCGGACGGGAATAAGACTTTGAAGAGAGCTACTTATCTTTTCCAAATAATTCACCTTTTCCTCATCTTCCGCATGTTCGCAGCTTTACCTTTCGTTTCTGCTCGCAAGCCTTTCGCGCTGAGCTTATTACTGGCGCTTGGTACCGCCTCGCAGGCGCACGCCCAGACGCAGCCGCTCACCGTTACCATCGGCGCGGGCACGTCGGCGGCTTCTACCAACGCCCTGCTGAGCACCAGCACCACCAGCAACAAATACGCCCGCACGGTATCCATCTTCTCGGCCGCCGAGCTGACGGCCGCCGGGGCGCAGG
This sequence comes from Hymenobacter sp., assembly GCF_035709525.1. Classification (GTDB taxonomy): domain Bacteria; phylum Bacteroidota; class Bacteroidia; order Cytophagales; family Hymenobacteraceae; genus Hymenobacter. Next base: position 32,631 of record NZ_DASTEP010000043.1, read on the forward strand.
CCGGCAATATTGTGAGCATTGCCTGGTATAAAGGCGGCACCGGCGAGCTCACCTCTGCCGATTCGCAGCTGAGCGTGTACATGAAAAGCACCAGCGCTACGCTGCTGGCCGCCAACCCCGTAACATGGGCCACTGAGGTAGTAGGCGCCACGCAAGTGTACAACAACGCGGCGCTGGCGTTGCCCACCGGCACTGGCTACAAGACGTTTACCCTGACGACACCCTTCGCCTGGGACGGCACCAGCAACGTGGAAGTACTGGTGGATTGGTTTCGCAATGGCACGCCCACGGCCGATATCAGCTGGCAGTACACGGGCGTGGGCACCACCGGCATTCACGCCACGCAGGTGAGTGGGTCAGCTATTCCAACGATACGCTTTGCCGGTAATCGGCCTAATACGCAGTTTGTTATCAACCGCGCTACCCTGGCCAGCCGCGAAACCCGCGAGGCCGCGCTCGTGAGCGTGTACCCCAACCCGGCCCACGGGGTCCTTACAGTGGCAGTACCAGCCGAGCTGGCCAGCCGGCCCGTGGCGGCCACGCTGCTCAATGCTCTGGGGCAGGCGGTGGGCACCTACACCTTGCCGGCGGCCGGCAGCGGCGCGCGCGGGCAGCTCGACGTGGGCGCGCTGGCGGCGGGCGTGTACACGCTGCGGCTGGCGGCTGATAAACACGTCATCAGCAAGCGCTTGGTGCTGGAGTAGCGCGCCAGAGGCGGTACGCCAACCTCAGCCCCTGGCTCAACGTTGAGGTTGGCGTACCGTTTCCGCTGCTATGCATCCCGAAATTGACATAACCGACGCCGCCAGCCTGCCCGAAGGCGCGCTCCAAACCTTCCCTACCCCTGATGATGGCCCCCAAGTGCTGCTGACCCGGCAGCAGGGCCAGGTGCACGCCTTCGCCCCCAACTGCCCGCACTACGGCGCGCCGCTGGAGAAAGGTAAGGTAGTGAATGGCAAGCTTATCTGCCCCTGGCACCACGCTTGTTTCAAGGTCGAAAACGGCCACCTCTGCGAGCCGCCCGCCCTCGACGACCTGCCCGCCTACGCCGTGCGCGAAACCGAAGGCCGCATCCTGGTGCAGGTGCCCGCCAGCCCGCCCGCCAGCACCGACAAACCCGACGCCACCCCCACGGCCGAGGTGGGCGGCACGCCCCCGCCGCCCGCCGCCGCGCCCACCGATACGCGCACCTTCGTCATCATGGGCGGCGGGGCGGCCGGCGAGTTTGCGGCCCAGACGTTGCGGCGCGAGGGCTTCGCGGGCCGTGTGGTGCTGGTGTCGGCCGATGATAAAATTCCCTACGACCGCACCAAGCTCAGCAAAGCCTACCTGGCCGGTAAGGCCAAACCCGATACGCTGCCGCTGCGCGAGCGCGATTTTTACGCGCAGCAAAAGATTGAATTACTGACCGCTACCCGCGCCACGGACGTCGATGCCGCCAAGCAGGAAGTGCAGCTGGAAGGCCAGCCGCCGCTGCGCTACGACCAGCTGCTGCTGGCCCCCGGCGGCACCCCCAGCCTACTGCCCAAGCTGCCCGGCCACGACCTCGGCGGCGTGCTGCCCCTGCGCACCCAGGCCGACGCCGATGCCCTGCTAGAAGCCACCAAAGATGCCAGGCAAGTCGTCATTATCGGCAGTAGCTTTATTGGAATGGAGGCGGCCAGTAGCCTCATCGGCGAGGGCCGGGCCGTCACGGTCATCGCCCAGGAAAAGGTGCCGTTTGAGCGGGTGCTGGGGCCAGAAATCGGGGCGATGTTTCAAAAGATGCACGAAGAGAAAGGCGTGCAGTTTGAAACCGAAGCTGAGGTAACGGCCCTGCTCGGCGAGGGCGGCCACGTGAGCGGCGTGCAGCTGAAAACCGGCCAAACCCTGCCCGCCGATGCTGTGGTGCTGGGCGTGGGTGTGCGGCCCGCTACCGATTTTCTGAAAGATGCTTTTCCCCTGGAAAAAGATGGCGGCCTGGCGGTAGATGAGTTTTTGCAGGCCGCCAAAAACGTGTACGCGGCCGGCGACATTGCCCGCTTCCCGCTGGCGGCCACGGGGCAGCCGGCGCGCATCGAGCACTGGCGGCTGGCGCAGCAGCACGGGGCCGTGGCGGCCCGCAACATGCTGGGCCGGCAGCAGGCCTACACCGCCGCGCCCTTTTTCTGGACGCAGCAGTATGGCAAAAGCCTGCGCTACGCCGGCCACGCCGAGCAGTGGGACGAGATTATCTACCACGGCGCGGTCGAAAAGCAGGATTTTCTGGCCTTCTATGTGCAGGCCGGCCGCATCGCGGCCGTGGCCGGCATGGGCCGCGATGCAGACATGATTTACATAACCGAACTGCTTGGGCAGAAGCGAATGCCTGCGGCTACCGAGCTAAGCAAGGTAGCGAACTGGGTTAGCGTGCGGTAACAGCAAATGGCTTGACAAGAAAGCCTCGCATTGTGCGCAACGCAATGCCAGGCTTTTGGGGCTACTTCTGCTACCGGGAGCTTTGTGCCCCGCCCGACGCTTATTGCGCCGGGATGCCGTAGACCTTGAGCGCCTCATCGACGAAGCCGAAGCCCAAATCCGGCGGGTGTAGGTTGGCCTCCATCGCTAGCAGCAGCACGAGCTTGCGGCCCCGCAGCTGCGCGGCTAGGTCAAGGTCCTTGACGTTGCGGCTCTCGCCGGGGGGCGTTTGCGCGGGCCAGTACACGGTGTTTTTGTAGTACCAAAACCGTGATTCGGGGGCCAGCAGGCGGTCGAAATAAGGGTAAAACGTGTAAAAGCTTTGCGTGAAGCTATCGCCGATGATGAGGGCGTTGGGGCGCTGCTTGCCCTGGGCTAACTTAAACACAATGTGGGGGTAGGCCGTGGGATAGGGCGTGATACCCTGCATGAGGTTAAGCAAGTCCTCCAAATCCTTGTCGGAATGGCGGAGGTCGGCGGCGCGGGTTGCTACCGTGGGCGGGCCCTGCGGGCCAAAATCAGGCAAATCCTGCCCCGTTAGCTGCTCGATGCGGTGAAACAGGGTGTCGGCCACCCGCGTTGTCGCATAGCCGCTCCAGTGCGTGCCGGTGCGCGTAAACAGCGGGTAGGGCGGCGAGGCCGCCTGCCAGCGCAGCAGCAGGGCGGCGGCATCGAGGGTGTTAACGCCGTACTTAGCAAAGGCCTGGCGGGTAGAATGATAGTCGCTGGCGGTTTGCCACCGGTTGTACTGGTCGGGCAGGTAGTGCGGCACGATGCGCGGCTTGCCAGGGGCCAGCACAAACAGCAGTTCGGTGCCGTGGGCGTGCAGCGAGTCTTGCACCTGGCGCAGCTGCCGAGCGCGCTGCTCAAACGGCTCTTCACCGGGGTGGCCTTCGCCGAGGTAGGCAATGATGCTGTTGTACTGAAACAAATTCTGGTCTTTGCCCAGAATAATACCATCGGCTAAGGGCTTGTGATAAAGCATGAAGGCTAGCTGATTGCGCACTCGTACCAACCACGGGCGGAAGCCCAGCTGTTCGGTCAGGTATTTTTCCTGGTCGGCTTGGTAGCGGCCAGCGAGCAGGCCGCCCCAGCTAAAAATTGGGCGCGGCGCATCGAGGGTAGCCCCATCGAGCGGGCGCACTGGCAGCAGTGGCCACTGGGCTTGCAGCGCCGGCAGCAGCAGCAGTAGCAGCAGGCTGCCCAGCACCAGGCGCTGGCCATAAGTCGCTAGCTTAGAAGAGTAAGGCATGAAATAAGGAGCGAAGAAGCCGGTAGTCAGTCCGTTAAAAGCGGAAATAGATAAACGGATTAAACGAGTTGCTGACGATACTGCTGGCGCTGAGCACCAGCAGCAGGGCCGCGGCTAGCCCATAGCCCACGGCCCGGCGCAAGGGCAGCGCATGAGCGGCGTACAGGCCCAGCATGCGGCGTTCGAAAGCGGGCACCACGTTCATAAATGCGAACACGAGCGCCAGTGCTAGCAGCACCCAAAACTGCGCGTCAAACTGCTGCCAGTCGGTAGTGAGCGCCACGGCGGGGGCGGGGGCCGCGTCCCAGCCTGCCTCGGGGGCGGTAGGCTGCTGCCCCAGCATACGGCCCACGTAGGCCAGCGCCTGGGGCAGCGACTGCGCCCGAAACAGCACCCAGCCCACCACGGTGAGCCCAAACGTGGGCACAAGGCTCAGTACACCCAGGCGGCGGTACAGCCGCAGCAAAAACAGGCGCTCTAGCACCAGCCAAAACCCGTGGTAGGCCCCCCAGGCAATAAACGTCCAGGCGGCGCCGTGCCAAAAACCTGATAATATGAAAACCGTCCACAGATTGGCGTAGAGGCGGCTGGGTTTCACCCGATTGCCGCCCAACGGAATGTAGAGGTAGTCGCGCATCCAACGGCCCAGCGTGATGTGCCAGCGCTGCCAAAACTCGGTGATGGAGCGCGAGATATAAGGCGAGTTGAAGTTTTCGGGAAACTGAAAACCCATAAGCCGGCTTAGGCCCAGGGCCATGTCGGAGTAGCCCGAAAAGTCGAAATAAAGCTGGAGCGTGTAAGCCAGGGCCCCCAGCCACGCCGCCCCGGTGGACAGCGCCTCGGGAGGCAGGCCAAAAAGACGGTCAACTTCCTGGCCCAGTACGTTGGCAATGAGCACCTTTTTGCCCAGGCCTACGGCAAAGCGAAACAGGCCGGCCAGCTTCTCATCGGCCGTATCGAAGGCGCGGCGGTCGGTGAGTTGCCCTGCTATTTCGTGAAAGCGCACGATGGGGCCGGCGATGAGCTTGGGAAAGAGCATGATGTAGAGCAAAAAATCCCAGAACGAGCGTAGCGGCTTGTTCACCCCCCGGTACACGTCGATGGTGTAGGTGAGCTTTTCGAAGGTGAAAAACGAGATGCCAATGGGCAGTACCACCTGCTCCCAACTGAAAGAGGAACCACCCAGCGCCGTGCTCAAGGCGTCGGCATTATCCACAAAAAAGTTGGCGTACTTGAAGTAAAACAGCAGGCCCACGTTCAGCACTACGCTGACAAGCAAAAAGATACGCTGCTTGCGGCGCTCGGGCGTAGCCGCCATCCACCGGATGAGAAAAAAGTTAATTACTACCGACCCCAGAAACAGCCCTAAAAAATCGAGCCCGCCCCAGGCGTAGAACAGCACGCTGGCCAGCAGCGCGACGGGGTTTTTGGCCCGCTCAGGCACCAGCCAGTACACCAATAAGAAGACCGGCAGAAAATAGAAGAGGAAAAGCGTGCTGCTGAAAACCATAGCCAAAAAAAGAAGCCGCTCGGAGGAGCGGCTTCAAAGCTACTGGTAAGTTGCAAAAAAACAGATAGTACAGCCCGGCTAGCATAGTAGGCCTGGGGCCTAACGGCCGCGGCGGCCGCCGCCTTCGTGCGGGCCGCCCCCCGGCTGCCCGCCGCCGGGGCCAGTGCCCGGCTGCCCGCCGCCAAAGCTGCCCGGCCGGCCCCCGCGTGGCGGCCCTTGCCAGCCCGGCTGCCCACCGCCCGGCAAGCCCCCGGGCTGCCCGCCGGCAGGGCCCCAGCCGGGGTTGCCGGGGCCCTGCCGGGGCGGCCCGCCTCCGTTGCCGGGGTTGTTGGGGCCGCCGTTGCCGGGGGGGCGGTCGAAGTCGCCCCGGCCACCGTTGTAGTTGCCCCGGCCATTGTTGCCATAATAATTGCCGCCGTAGCTGCCGCGGTCGCCGTAGTTGCCGCGGCCGTGGTCGTAGCCATACACGCGGCCCGCGCCGTAGTCGCGGCCATAGGCATAGGGGCCGGTATTGCCCCAGCCGCCGCGCCGGTAGCCTAGCACATACTGCGGGTAGCGCTGGCGGTACGTGCCAATGTAGCGCCAGGGCTGCGGCCCCACGTAGCTAACCGGGTAAGGGTGAAAGTAATACGGGTCGTAGCCATCGAGGTAAGGCAACTGCACCCACTGATAGCCGTCGAACACGAGGTAGACGCCATTGTAGATGTCATAGTATCCATCTATCTCCGGAATGTAGTAGTACTGCGTGCCCTGCGGCACGGGTGGCCCCCAGGCAGGCGGCCCGATAATGACCCCCACGCTCACCTGCGCCTGCGCGGTAGTGGGGGCAGCCAGCGCCAGGCCCGAGCCCAGCGCAAAAGCAAGAAAACGAAGGCGAAGCTTCATAGTAAAAACAGAAATAAATCAGTGAATTGCCGCTCGTCGTCTACGCAAGTTCAGTGCCGGTTTTTGGGCCCATGACTAGAAACCTGGCGGCGGGCCAGCTCCACCACAGGTAGGTAGCCGCGCATCGGGCCACGAAAAA